>NZ_SSDN01000047.1:0-23925 GCF_004794355.1 Microbacterium sp. K36
CCCCGGTCGTCGCCGGCGCCAAGGACGTCACGCGAGCGGAGTCCGTCGCCGATCTGGGCCGCCTCCGGGCCCGCGACGGCGAGGTGGCGGTCGTCGCCGGGTACCGGAAGCCCGGCGACGCCGGGCTGCTCGTGTACGTGGGCAGCGAGAACGCGAAGACCGCGCCCAACGGCGGCACCGTGATCGCGGGGAAGCACGACACCCGCTGGATCCTGCAGCATGACGGGACGGTCGACTTCCGGGTCTTCGGCATCACGGGACCGGAGAAGCCGGCCGACGACGCGCTCGCCGCGATGGTGAACGATCCCCGCATCCGCCGGATCGAGGCGAGCACGGATCTCCTGTTCCGGCGACGGCACCGCTTCACCCGGTCGTACGTCGAGATCGACTTCGGCGGACACCTCATCACGACCGACGGCATCGAGAAGAACACGCACGACAACCCGTTCGGCGCCGTGATGTTCTTCACCGGGGTGTCGAAGGACGTGACGGTCGAGCATGCGCTGGCCGAGGCCTGGCCCGAGCTCACCGACGCGGTCGCCGTGCCGGATGCCTCCCGGTTCCCCGTCGATTCCTGGTGGGCGGTGCAGTGCGATCCCGTCGCCGGAGGAGGGGCGGACGAGCGCGAGCTGCAGCGGTTCGTGCAGGTGACGCAGCAGATCGACGCCACCCACATCCGCATCGACTACCTCAACGGCTGGCCGCTGGACAAGGGGCGAAAGCTCGTCTGGCGGCAGATGGAACCGGTCGCGGGCGTGCGCATCGCGAACATGCGGTTCCTCGGCGCCGGACCCTTCGACGGTCCCACCGACGGCTCCTTCCCCGACTCCCGTGAGCTCACCGGCTCCCACCCGATCGCCTTCGAGTACGCGATCCACTGCGACGTCGCCGACGTGCACGCGAGCCGCACCTGGTGGCCCGTGATCATGCGGCGCTGGAACACGCACTTCACGACGGAGCGCTGCTCGGTGGAGAACCCGCCGACCGTGTTCTACGGCGGCGCGGGCTACCTCACGCAGCAGATCTACAGCCTCTATGGACGGGTCAGCGACTGCACCTCGTCGAACGCCCGGCACCTGAACGACCTCACCGCCAGCGCGTACTGCATCGTCGAGAACTGCCACGGCGACGGCGACGATCAGGGCGGCAACCCCTTCACCACGCACGGCCAGTACGAGCACGACCTCACCTTCATCGGCAACTCCGGGCTCATGGACATCGCCAACTCCGGCGAGCAGTGGGGCACCGCCGCCAAGCGCATCACGGTGCGCGACCACGTCTGCTCCTGGTTCGTCGCCGGCACCAAGATCAGCGATCTGACGCTGGAGAACGTGCGGGTCATCGGCCGCTCGACCTTCGACCCGCAGGCGACCATGACCATCAACGCCGACGGTGCCCAGGTGCGCGGCTGCACCGCGGGACTTCTGGCGATCGGACAGCGGTCGCAGCGCTCGTCGCGACCGACCGTGATCTCGGACTCCACCTTCGCGCTGCCGAAGGACCAGGTGCTCGTGCAGACCCCGGTCACGGCTCCCGTGCGCTTCGTGGACTGCACGATCACCGGGATCGACGGGGTGAAGGCTCGCGGGTCGGGTCCGGTCGAGTTCGTGGACTGCCGCCTCAGCGGCCCGGCGGCGGGTGCGCCCTTCGAGCTCGGCGCCTCCCGCGTCACCATCCGCGGCGGTTCCGTGCGCGACGTGCGCCTGACCGCGACCGCGGTACGCGATCAGCTCATCGCTCTGGACGGGGTCGAGCTCGCCACGGAGCGCACGGACGGCGCGCTGCTGAGCAGGGGGGCCGGTGCCGGCGTCGTCACCTGGCGGGTGAGCGGGGTGACCTCGACGGTGCCGAAGGGCGCGGCGCACCTCGACATCGGCACGGGCGTCAACCACGCCCGCGTCACCGGCAGCCAGTTCGTCGGCGGAGGACTGCGGCTGGCGGACGGATTCGCCGAGCCGTCGACGCTGCTCTACAGCGACACGGTCGAACGCGGCGTCGAGACCGCACTGCCGGAGGCCGGACCGCGCGTCGTCATCGCGGACGTGCTGGCGAGCGCGTGACGGACGGCATCATGGACATCAGGGAGGACCACGCGTGAACGACACCGCAGCGGCGACGCACCTCGGAGACCGCATCCGCATCCCCCGCACGCGGGCGCGCATCGGCGTCGCCCGGCGCGACATCACCCCGCCCGTCGGCATCCGCGCCAAGAACTGGGGCCCGGCCGACTGGGAGCGCTCCGAGGGGGCGCATCGGCCGTTCGAGCTGACCGCGCTCGCCGCGGTGGCCGCGGACGAGCGGCCGCGGGTGCTGCTCGCCGTGGACGGCACGTGGTGGCGTCGAGTCGCCGATGAGCAGGGCGTGCGCGGGGCAATCCTCGACGGCCTGGGCCTCGACGCCGACCAGCTCATGCTCTCGCTCTCGCACACCCACGCCGGGGCCGTGCTCTGCGCCGCGGACGCGCATCTGCCGGGTGGCGAGCTCATCCCCGGGTACCTGGAGGCCCTCGCTGCCGCGGGCATCGCGGCCGGTCGCGAGGCGCTGGAGACCGCCCGACCGGGACTGATCGAGTGGACCACGGGCACCTGCACCCTCGCGGCGGAGCGGGAGCTCGACCTCGACGGCCGCGCGCTCGTCGGCTACAACCCCCAGGGCACCGCCGACGACACCGTGACGATCGGCCGGATCAGCATCGACGGGGAGGTGCGGGCGACGCTGGTGAACTACGCGTGCCATCCGACGACCCTGGCCTGGCAGAACCGGGAGGTGTCGCCGGACTACGTCGGCGCGATGCGCGAGATCGTGGAGGCCGCGACCGGTGCTCCGTGCCTGTTCGTGCAGGGGGCCTCGGGCGAGCTGGCCCCACGGGAGCAGTACACGGGCGACGTCGCGGTGGCCGACCGGCACGGACGCTCACTCGGGCACGCGGTGCTCGCGGCGCTGGACGGCTTGCCGGTGCCCGGCGAGGAGCTGACGCTGGACGGGGTGGTGGAGTCGGGTGCTCCGCTCGCGATCTGGACCGGGACCCCGGCGGACGGCGGCGACGGGGCGGCGGGAGTCGTCTCGGCGGTCGAGCTGCCGCTGCGCGACCTGCCCACCCTGGACGAGCTCGCCGAGGAATGGAAGGACATCGACCCCCGGTCGCGGGAGGAGCGCCTCGGACGGGCCAGGAACCTCCGTGACGGCTACATCGAGGGGCCGACCGTGTCGCATCCGGTGTGGGCCTGGCGCCTCGGAGACGCCGTGATCGTGGGGCATCCGGGCGAGGCCTACTCGCGGCTGCAGACGACCCTGCGGGAGCGGTTCCCCGGGACGCCGATCGTGGTGATGAACCTCACGAACGGGCCGGGGTTCGTGTACCTCCCGACGCGCGAAGCCTATGACCGCGGCGCCTATCAGTCCTGGCAGACGCCCTTGGCTCCCGGTGCCCTGGAGCTCCTGGAGTCCCACGCCGTGTCGGTCGTGGCCGGGCTGCTGGGGTAGCCCCCGTTCGAATCGCCCACTTTGCTCCATTTCCGGCCGAAATCGAACCAGTTGCGCGATTCGAACGGGATAGAGTTGCTATAGCAAATCCCGAGGTAGAGGAGAGACATGACCGCGCGCCCCGTCGCCATCGTCACCGGAGGCTCGGCCGGCATCGGCTGGGAGATCGGACAGCGGCTCTCCGCGGACGGCTACCTCGTCGTCGCGACCGACCGCGTCCCCGGGCTCACCGCAGGCGAGAACCCCGCCGGCATCCTGTGGCGGGAGCTCGACGTCACCGACCACGCCGCCGTCGACCGGGTCTTCGGCGAGATCGAGGCGGAGCTCGGTTCCATCGAGGTGCTCGTGAACAACGCGGGCATCCAGCGGCACCGCGGCATCGAGGACCTCACGTGGGACGAGTGGTCCGCGGTCGTGGACGTGAACCTGCACGGGGTGTTCTCCGCGCTCCAGGCCGCAGGGAAGCGCATGCTCGACCGGGGCGAGGGCCGCATCGTCAACATCTCCTCCATCTCCTCGCGCGGCTCCGCGGGGCGGGCGCCGTATGCCACGACCAAGGCCGCCGTCATCGGACTCACCTCCACGGCCGGAGCAGAGTGGGCGTCGCGAGGGGTGCGCGTCAACGCGGTCGCGCCCGGATATGTCGACACGGGCGTCTTCCGGCAGGGCGTCGAGCAGGGCACGCTGAGCCTCGACACGATCCTGTCCCGCATCCCCGCGAAGCGCCTGGCCGACGCGAGTGAGATCGCCGCGGCCGTGAGCTTCCTCGTGTCGGACCAGTCGCGCTACATGAACGGGCAGACCCTGTACGTCGACGGCGGCTTCATGGTGGACTACGGCGTGCCCCTCGCGAAGAAGCCCGAATGACCGCCGTCGCCCGGATCGACACGGCCACGGCGGTCCTCCCCCTTCCGGCACCGCTGCAGCTCGGCGCGATGACGGTCACGCGGCGGGAGTACTCCGCGGTGCGGGTGACAGCGGACGACGGCACCACCGGAGTCGCCTACTGCCTGTCGCGTGAGGCCCCGATGGCGGAGATCGTGGAACGCCTGGTGGCTCCGCACGCGGTGGGGCTCGACGCCGACGACCCGGCGGCCGCGTGGGACCGGATGCTCCGCGGCAGCGCGATCGTCGGACGGGTGGGACTCGTGCGGCGGGCGATCGGCCTCGTCGACATCGCCCTGTGGGACATCGCGTCCCGTCGTGCCGGCGTACCGTTGTGGACCCTGCTCGGCACCGGTGACGCCCCGCGGGAGGGGATGCTCGTCGCCGCGTATCCGTCTCCGCAGCGCACGCCGCGGGAGGTCGCGGACGAGGTGCTCGCGCAGGCGGACGGCTGGGCGCAGGTGAAGATCTCCCGCATTCCCGATCCGGCATATATGCGCGAACTGCTCGCGACCCTCGGCGCGGAGCTGCCATCGTCGACCGGGCTCGTCGTGGACGTGGGCTTCGGCTGGCCCGACGCGGAGGCCGCCGTGACGGAGGTCGCGCAGTGGGGCGACCCGAGCCTGGCCTGGCTGGAGGATCCGCTGCTCCCCGAGGATGCGGCCGGGGTGGCACGGATCCGCCGGGAGACCGGACTGCCGGTGGCGGTGGGCGACGAAGTGACCGACCCCGCCGTGCTCCGGGCTCTCGTCGAGGTCGGCGAGGTCGACGCGCTGCGCCTCGACGTCGTGGCGATCGGCGGCATCACCCCCGCGCGCGAGCTCATCGCCTGGGCAGCAGAGCGCGGCGTCCCGGTGTCCGGGCACGTGTACCCCGAGGTCACGGCCCACCTCGGCATCCAGGTGGAGACCTTCGCCCGCGGGGTGAATCCCTACGACCCCGCACCCTCGTTCGTCACGGGCGGGCCGCAGTTCGCCGGCACCGTCACGCCGCCCGCTGCTCCGGGGCTCGGCTTCGGCCTCGATCCCGCCGTCTTCCGATTCGAGAGGGACTGAGATGACACCTTCCCCGCGCAGCGTCGTGGTCACCGGCAGCGGCAAGGGCATCGGCCGCGCGGTGGCCGCGCGGCTCACCGCCGACGGCTGGATCGTGGTCGGGCTCGAACGCTCGCCCGGCTCCGGGACCGTGGAGGAGGGCATCGTCGCCGAGGTCGTGCTCGGCGACGCCTCCGACCGCACGGCTCATCAGCGCGCGGCGGCCGCGGCGCGCACGAGGGCTCCGCTGGCCGGCTGGGTCAACAACGCCGGCATCACGAAGCGCACGCCGCTGCACGAGCTCGACGAGTCCGTCGTGCGCGAGATCGTCGACATCAACGGCTTCGGCTACCTCTGGGGCTGCTCGACGGCCGTGTCCGCGTTCCTCGACCAGGGCGTCGCCGGGGCGATCGTCAACATCGGGTCGATCCACGGTCGCTCGAGCTTCGTCGACCACGCGGCCTACGAGTTCACGAAGGGCGGCATCGACGCCCTGAGCCGCAGCGTCGCCGTGACATATGGCGGAGTGGGCATACGGGCCAACACCGTCGCACCGGGCGGCGTGCGCACTCCGCATCTGGAGGCGCAGATCGCGCGGGCGGCCGACCCCGAGGCGGAGGAGCGCCTGCTTTCTGAGGGACCGCCGATGGGGCGCATCGCCCGCGCGGAGGAGGTCGCCGCGGTGACGGCGTTCCTGCTCTCTGACGAGGCCCCCTACCTCTCCGGGCAGTCGATCGCGGTCGACGGAGCATGGACCGCGTCGTTCGGGGACATCGCGCTCGACCCCGGACTGCAGGAGCGGTTCGCGGCGCCGCCCGCTTCCTGAGCCCCACCACGCCGATGTCCCCGGTCCGTGCGACGATCCGCTCGTCGACGGGAGAACGGGATGCGCGGGGAAGCGACGGTTCTGCACGCCGATCTCGATGCGTTCTACGCCTCGGTCGAGCAGCGTGATGCGCCGGAGCTCCGCGGGCGTCCGGTGATCGTCGGCGGCGGGGTCGTGCTGGCCGCGAGCTACGAGGCGAAGGCGCGGGGCGTCCGCACCGCGATGGGCGGCCGGCAGGCGCGGGAGCTGTGCCCCGACGCCGTCGTCGTCCCGCCGCGGATGGAGGCCTACTCCGCGGCCAGCAAGGACGTCTTCCGCATCTTCCGCGACACCACCCCGCTCGTGGAGGGGCTCTCCATCGACGAGGCGTTCCTCGAGGTCGGCGGGCTGCGACGCATCGCCGGCACTCCCGAGGCCATCGCCATCCGGTTGCGGGAGCGCGTGCGCGCCGAGGCGGGCCTGGCGATCTCGGTCGGCGTCGCCCGCACGAAGTTCCTCGCCAAGGTCGCGAGTGCGGTGAGCAAGCCCGACGGACTCCTCGTCGTCGAGCCCGACCGGGAGGAGGAGTTCCTGCTGCCGCTCCCCGTCGAGCGGCTGTGGGGCGTCGGCGCGGTGACGGCGGAGAAGCTGCACCGCTACGGCATCCGCACGGTCGGCGAGCTCGCGGAACTCGAGGCCGCGACCGCGGAGCGGATGCTCGGAAAGGCGACCGGAGCGCACGTCCATGCTCTCGCCCGCCTGCGGGACCCCCGCCCCGTGGACACGACCAGGCGCCGGGGATCGATCGGGTCGCAGCGGGCGCTCGGCACCCGCCCCAGGTCGGCCGAGGAGCTCGACGTCATCCTCACCCAGATCGTCGACCGGCTCGCGCGGCGCCTCCGCGACGGCGACCGCGTGTGCCGCACAGTGGTGCTGCGGCTGCGCTTCGGCGACTTCACGAAGGCCACCCGTTCCCGGTCGCTGCGGGCGCCGACCGACCGCACCGCGCTGCTGCTCGCCGTCGCCCGTACGCTTCTCGCCGCGGCGCAGCCCGAGATCAGCGGTCGCGGCATCACGCTGCTCGGCCTCTCGCTCACCCAGCTCGATGCCGCGGACAGCGTCCCGCCCGAGCTGCCGATCGACTGGGGCGACGAGTCCCGCCTCGACACCGTGCTCGACACGCTTCGAGACCGCTACGGCGCCGCCTCGGTCTCCCGCGCGGCGCAGCTCGGCCGTGACCCCGGTTGGTCGTCCCCGGTCCTCCCGGAGCACCGCTGACCCCTTTCGAATCGCTTGACTGGTCCCGGTTCGGCCGGAAATACAGCCAATCGGGCGATTCGAAGCGGGTCAGGCCTTGAGCATCGACGCCCGCGAGATCACGCCGTCGATCACATCGAACGTCGCGATGGTCTCCGTGGCGACGCCGGCGTTGATGACCCGCTCCTGCGCGACGACCCAGCGGGAGCCGAACAGGACGCTCGTGTCGATCACGCAGGAGAGCTCCGGATTCTGCAGCCGCGGCTCGTAGAAGGCGCGAATCGCGGCCGACCCGACGAGGGGATCCGCCGCGACCCCGGTGACCACGGCGTCGTCGGCATACGTCGCGACGAAGGCGTCGAGGTCGTGGGCGTTGAAGGCGTCGAGCTGCGCCTGCACGGTGTCGAGGGCAGAACGGTCCTGGGCGGTGCGGTCAGTCAATGCGAACTCCTCCGTTGACGTCGTAGGTGGCTCCGGTGATGAAGCGGGCCCGCTCCGAGGCGAGCGACGCGATGATCCAGGCGACGTCCTCCGGCTGACCGAACGCGCCGAGGGGGATGCCCGACTCGAGCTTCGCGCGGCCTTCGCCCTGGAGCTGATCCGTGATCGCGCTGGCGACCGGGCCGGGCGTGACGGCGTTGACGCGGATGCCCTCGGCGGCGAGGTGCCGGGCGAAGCTGCGGGTGATCGCGAGGATCGCCCCCTTGCTGGCCGCGTAGTGGATGCCCGTCTGCAGCGCGCCGACCTGCCCGGCGATCGAGGCGATGTTGATGACCGAGCGGTCGCCGTCGGCGGCCCGGAGGAGGGGGAGCGCCGCGCGGGTGAGCAGGAAGGTGCCGCGGGCGTTCGTCTCCAGGACGAAGTCCCACTCCTCGATGTCGATCTCGGGGTACGGGGTGTAGGGGCAGACGCCGCCGTTGTTGACGAGGATGTGCAGGTCGTCCCACGCCGCCGTGATCTCGGCGATGAGCGCCGCGATGGAGTCGGGATCGCGGAGGTCGAGGCGCGACACGTGGACGTCCGGGGAGCCCGCCGCGCGGCACTCCTCCGCCACGCGGATGGCTTCGGCCTCGCGTCCGGCGTAGGTGATCCAGAGGGCGACGCCCTCGCGGGCGAGTTCGAGGGCGGCGGCGGTTCCGATGCCGGAACTGGCGCCCGTGACGAGTGCGCGGCGAACAGTCATGCCTAAACGCTATAGCAAGAAGCGGTCTCGCGACAGCGCTGTACGCGGACTTGCTAGATGCTATAGCATCGCATCCATGACCGCGCCGCTCATCCTCGTCACCGACTGCGACCTCCCCGGGACCGTCATCGAAGACACCCTCCGCGCCGCCGGCCTCCGTGCGGAACGGGCCGCCTCCGGGAGCCCGGACGACATCGCCGCCGCCGGAGCCGACGCCGAGGCGCTGGTCGTGCAGTGGGCGCGCATCGACGGGCCCCTCATGGACCGCCTGCCGAACCTCCGCTTCATCAGCCGTGTCGGCATCGGCTACGACATGATCGACGTCGAGGCCGCCACGGCCCGCGGCATCGCCGTCGCGAACACCCCGAGCTACTGCATCGAAGAGGTCGCCGCGCACACGGTCGCGATGATCATGACCCAGGCACGCGGCCTCTCCGCCTACGACCGGGCCGTGCGGCAGGGCGTCTGGAAGGCCGTCGACGCCCGGCCGCTCGCCGTGCGGCCGTCCTCCACCGCCGTGTCCGTGCTCGGGTTCGGGCGCATCGGATCGATCGTCGCCCGCGGGTGTCGGGCGCTCGGCTTCCGCGTGCTGGTGGCCGACCCTTATGCCTCCGACGACGCGGTGCGCGACGCGGGCTGCGAGCCCGTCGACATCCCGTCGGCGATCGCCCGCGCCGACATCCTCACCCTGCACGTGCCGCTGACGGACGAGACCCGCCACCTGATCGACGCCGCGGCCCTGGCGACGATGAAGCGGGACGCTGTGATCGTGAACACCTGCCGGGGGCCGCTCATCGACGAGGACGCACTGGCCGCGGCGCTCCGCGACGGCCGGCTCGCCGGTGCCGCTCTCGACGTCTTCGCGGAGGAGCCGCTCCCCGGCACCTCCCCGCTGCGCGCGCTCGACACCGTGCTGCTCACGCCGCACGCCGCCTGGTACTCCCCGGAGGCCCTGGCGGATCTTCCCGTGCACGCCGCCGAGAACGTGATCCGCTCGCTCGCCGGCGAGGCCGTGCCCATCGTCAACCCGGCCTTCGCCGCCGCGCGCTGAGAGGACTCCCATGGAACTGCTGCGACTCGGCGCGATCGGCCACGAGCGTCCCTACGTCCGCGATGACGAGGGCGTGGTGCGCGATCTCGGCTCCCTGACCCGCGACATCGACGGCGCCTTCCTCGCCGCGGACGGCATCGCCCGCGTGCGGGCGGCACTCGCCGACGGCTCGCTTCCGGAGGCGGAGACCGCGGGACTCCGCGTCGGTGCTCCTGTGGCGCGGCCGACCGCGGTGATCTGCATCGGCCAGAACTACGCGGCGCACGCGGCGGAGTCGGGCTCCGAGCCGCCCGCACACCCGGTGGTGTTCTTCAAGCACCCGAACACGGTCGTGGGGCCGGACGACGTCGTGCTCCTGCCGCCGGGCGCCGAGAAGGTCGACTGGGAGGTCGAGCTCGCGGTCGTCATCGGCCGCACGGCGCGGTACCTGCCCTCCGCCGAGGCCGCGCGCGGCGTGATCGCCGGCTACACCATCTCGAACGACGTGTCCGAGCGGGCGTATCAGCTCGAGGTCTCCGGCGGACAGTGGTCGAAGGGGAAGTGCTCCGAGACGTTCAACCCCCTCGGCCCCGCGCTGGTGCCCGCCGACGAGGTCGACCCCCAGGCGCTGCGCCTCCGGTCCTTCGTGAACGGCGAGCCGCGGCAGGACTCCTCCACCGCCGACATGATCTTCCCCGTGCTGCAGCTGGTGCACGAGCTCAGCCACTACCTCGTGCTCGAACCCGGCGACGTCATCAACACCGGCACTCCGCAGGGTGTCGCGCTGTCTGGACGCTTCCCGTACCTTCAGGACGGCGACGAGATGACCATCGAGATCGAGCGGCTCGGCCGCCAGCACCAGCGCACGGAGCGGGTCCGTCTCGGGTGAGGCCTGTGCCCGGGGCACGGTTCCTTTCGCTGAGTGCAACCGTGTCCCGGGTAGAGGCCTCTCCCGGACGCCCGCGCGGGCTCAGGCATGCGCGCAGCCTCAGGCGGCTGGAGGGGAAGGATGCCTGCTTTCGCGCGACAGCCTGGTGCCGCGAGCCCCCGGCGGCTCAGGCATCCACGCGAACTCAGGCATTCGCGCGGGCTCAGGCGAGTGGGGGAGAAATGTGCCTGATGCCGCGCGAGCGCCTGAACCCGCGGGTGGGTCAGCCGGCGAAGGGGAGGACCGGGAGGCCGTGCACCCCGGGGCGCACCGCGAAGACCGACCCCGCGGCGGTGCCGTGATCGGACGGCAGGCCCTGCGCGGAGGTCGTGATGAAGAGCGTGCCGAGGTCGTCGCCGCCGAACGTGCAGGCACTGACCTGGGGCACCGGCAGCACGATGTCCTCGCGCACGGCCCCGGATGCCTCGAACCCCCGCACGCGGCTCCCGCCCCACAGCGCGACCCAGACACTGCCGTCTGCGGCGACCGTGAGGCCGTCGGGCACGCCGTCGTCTTCGGGGATGTGCGCGAACACCCGGCGCCCGCGGAGGTCGCCCTCGGTCACGTCGAACACGTCGATCCGGCCGGTGTCGGTGTCTACGTAGTAGACGCGGCGGCCGTCCGGGGAGTAGCTGACACCGTTGGACGAGGTCACCCGGGGGAGCACCGTGGTCACGTCGAGGGCGGCGTCGATGCGCAGCACGGTCCCGGCACCCGCGGTGGAGTCCGTGGACATCGATCCGGCCAGGAGTCGCCCTCGCGGGTCGCAGCAGCCGTCGTTCATGCGCACGGGGCCGTCGTCGAGCAGGGTCGCGACGGGACGAGCCTCCGCGTCGGGACCGTCGGCGAGGTACAGGGTGCGCGCGCCCACCGCCGCGAACCCCCCGGACGTCCGCGGACGGAAGAACGCGAGGTACTCGTCGTCGATGTGCTGGCGGACGATCTCGTCGCCGCGGAGGGTGAGCAGGTCGCCCGCGTCGCCGTCGACCCAGCGCAGGCCGCCCCACCCGGGCCACCAGACCGGGGCCTCGGCGTGGACGGCGACCGGGCCGGTCACGTTCTCGGGGGTCATGAGCCCTCCGCCGTCCGCCGCGGGTCGGTCACGGGCAGCGGCTGCGGGACAGGGCCGTCATGATCGGCCGATGCGGCAGGGGTGGCCGGAAGCTCCTTCGCGACCTGCTTCTCGAGCACGGTCACGGCCTCGTCGGAGAGCAGGATGAGGCCGTCGAGCTCCTCGCGCACCCGCTTGTAGGCGATGTTCCGCTCGGACTGTGTCGCCGACTCGTCCACGGCGACCTTGAGGAGCTGCTGCGCGCGGTCGAGGCGCTTGCGCTCGGCCTCGGTGAACGTCGAGTCGCGCAGCCGCCGGGCGTCCTTCTCCGCGATCTCGAACGCGACCGCGTAGTCGCCGACGGCCTGCAGGTACTCCGCGATCTGGTGCTCCGCGAGCTTCGCGTCGGCGGCGGCCGGACGCAGCGCGTCCGCGGTCTTCTTCGCGCGCAGGAAGGCGGCCGTCAGCGGCTGGCGGCCGTCGCTCATCGCGGGGAAGGCGATGAGCTTGGCGACGTCGAGCTCGTAGTCCAGCCACCGCGCGGTGATCTCATCGTGCTCGGCGAAGAGGCGGGCGAGCAGGTCGTCGGGCGCCACGGAGGCCGTGGTGTCGACGACGGTGGGACCCCCGTGCTTCGCCTGCCGGGCGGCCGCGCGCGCCTCGATCTCGGCGGTCTTGACCTGCGCCTTCATGCGCAGGGCCTCCAGCCGGCGCTCGTGTCGACGCTTGGAGCCGCGCTCCCAGGCCTTGGCGACCCCGCCGGCCATGCCCATGATCGGGAAGACGAGCCACCAGTAGTCACCCGCGAAGTTCCAGAAGCCCCGGATGAACTCGTCCATGATGGGTTCAGCCTACTGCGCGACGGCGGGTCGCCGGGGGCCCGCGCGGTCACGGGAGGGCGCGCACGATCCGGTCGCAGAGGACGGCGGATGCGTCGTCCACGACGATGACGACTCCCGCCTCGTCGGCGCCCAGCGGTTCGAGGGTGTCGAGCTGCGAGCGCAGGAGATCGGGCGGCATATAGTGCCCGGTCCGGCCGTCGATCTGCGCGGCGATGCGCGCGGGGCTCCCGACGAGGCTGACGAACCACGTCCCGGGTGCACGGGCGCGGAGGCGGTCGCGGTAGGCCCGCCGCAGGGCGGAGCACGCGACGACCACCTCGCCCGCGGCCGCGAGGTGGTCGCCCACCCGGTCGAGCCACGGCCAGCGGTCGGCGTCGTCCAGCGGGGTGCCCGAGCGCATCTTGGCGACGTTGGCCGGCCCATGCAGGTCGTCGGCGTCGATGAACGGGACGGCACGCCGCTGGGCGAGCTCGCGCCCGACCGTGGTCTTACCCACGCCGGACACCCCCATCACGACGATCGGCCGCGGAGATGTCACCAGTCGTGGACCGTCCCGTCGAGCAGACGGTTGTACGGCAGGTAGGCCTGGGCGTACGGGTACTTCCCCGCTTCATCGACGTCGAGCGCGACGCCGAGACCGGGGGCGTCACCGGGGTGCAGGTAGCCGTCCGTCCAGGTGAACGACTGCTGGAAGACCTGGTCGGTGCGCGTCCCGTGCCGCATGTACTCCTGGATGCCGAAGTTGTGGATGGCGAGTCCGAGGTGCATGGCGGCCGCCATGCCGACCGGCGAGATGTCGGTCGGCCCGTGCATGCCGGACTTGATCTGGTACATCGCGGCGTAGTCGAGGGTCTTCTTCAGGGCGGTGATGCCGCCCATGTGGGTGACCGCTCCGCGCACGTAGTCGATGAGCTGGTCGCGGATGACGTCCTTGAAATCCCAGACGGTGTTGAAGATCTCGCCGATCGCGAGGGGCGTGGTGGTGTGCTGGCGGACGAGCCGCAGGGCCTCCTGGTTCTCGGCCGGCGTGCAGTCCTCCAGCCAGAAGAGGTCGTACGGCTCGAGGTCCTTCCCGAGGCGGGCGGCCTGGATAGGGGTCATCCGGTGGTGGCCGTCGTGCAGGAGCGGCAGGTCCGGTCCGAACTCTTGGCGCACCGCGTCGAACACTCCGGGGAGGTGCCGCAGGTAGGCACCGGTGTCCCAGTCCTCCTCCACCGGGCGCGCGCCGCGGCGGGCCGGCTCGTGGTCGTACCGCACGGTCGCGTCGCCGACGTCGGCCCCTTGGGCGGCGATCCCGTAGATGGCGCGGAGGGTCGGCACCCCGGTCTGCACGCGGATGGCCCGGTACCCCTGCTCCTGATGCGCCCTGATCGAGTCGAACAGCTCCGGGAGCTCCTTGCCGGAGGCGTGTCCGTAGGCGAGGAGGCCGCCCCGGGAGGCGCCTCCGAGCAGTTGGTACACGGGGAGTCCGGCGACCTTGCCCTTGATGTCCCACAGGGCCATGTCGACGGCGGCGATGGCGGCCATGGTCACCGGGCCGCGGCGCCAGTACGCGCCGCGGTAGAGGAACTGCCAGGTGTCCTCGATGCGGGATTCGTCGGCGCCGAGCAGCAGGGGGACGACGTGCTCGCGGAGGTAGGCGACGACGGCGAGCTCCCGGCCGTTCAGCGTCGCGTCGCCGAGTCCGGTGACGCCGTCCGCGGTCGTGATCTTCAGCGTGACGAAGTTGCGGTCCGGGCTGGTGACGATCACCTCGGCCTTGTCGATGGTCATGCGATGCCTCCCGAGGCCGGTGCGCCGGTCGTGGTCTGGATGAGCTCGCCGGCGATGTGCACCTCGAGCGGGGTGATGCGGGTGTCCCCGGGCCGCCAGTCGAAGAGCAGCACGTCGGCCCGGGCGCCCGGTCGCCAGTGCGGCCCGTCGTCGAGCACGGCGGCGGGGGCCGCGGTGGCGAGGCGCATCGCGGTGGCGAGTGAGCCGGTGAGCCGGGCGACGGTGGCCACGCCGACGTCGAGCGTCTGCACGGAGCCGGCGAGGAATCCGGTGGAGAGGTGGCGCAGGGCGCCGTCGTCGGCGAGGTGCACGCCGCCGCCGACTGTGGAGACGCCACCGTCGCGGAGGGCCGCCGGGGTGGCGACGGCGTCGCTGACGAGGAAGAGGCCGTGGTCGCGCTTGGCGGCGATCATGGTCGCGAGGGTCGCGTCCGGCAGATGGTGGCCGTCGGCGATCACCCCCGCGGCGAGGCGGGGCTCGGCGAGCTGGGTCCACAGGTAGTTCGGATGACGGGGGAGCACGGCGTGCGCGCCGTTGCCGAGGTGCGTGGAGAGGGTGGCGCCCGCATCGACGACCGCGGCGATCTCGGCGTCGGACGCGTGCGTGTGTCCGACGCCGACCCGCACCCCGTGGGCGACGAGGAAGCGGGTCGCCTCGACGGAGCCGGGGTGGTGCGGGGAGAGCGTCACGACGCGCAGGAGTCCGGGGGCCGCGTCGAGCCAGGACTGCAGCTCGGCGAGGGACGGAGGGCGGATGTGTGCGAGCGGGTGCACGCCGCGGGGTCCGTCCTGCTCCGAGAGGCTGGGACCCTCGACGTGGATACCCGCGACCGCGCGGGAGGTGGCGGCGGAGGTGCGCACGGCCGCGGCGACGGCGCGGATGCGGGCGACCATGTCGTCGGCGGAGGCTGTGATGACGGTGGGGAGGAAGCGGGTCACCCCGTGCTCCGCGAGCGACGCGGCCATCGCGACGATGTGCGCCGGGTCCGGGACGATCGCGTTCGCGTCGCCGTCGCGGTGCCCGTTGACCTGCAGGTCGATGAGCCCGGGACCGATCCACGGGGCCCCGTCACCCGGGTCGGCGACGGGGGTGAGGGCGCCGATGCGGCCGTGCTCCACGACGACGTCGAGTCCGCCGGTGCCGAGGGCGTTCCGTCCGTGGAGGGTGAGCGCGGTCATCGCGCCGCCTGCGCGGTCTCGACCCGGGCGGGGTGCAGCAGGGAGGCGGCGTCGCGGTCGACGTGCACCTCGCAGCAGGAGTGGCGGCGCAGCACGGTGCACGGCCAGCGGGCGCTGATCGGCTCCTCGACGAGGGCGCGCACGGCTTCGGCCTTGCGCGCGTCGGGGACGGCGCACACGAGGTGCGCGCCGGCGAGCAGGGCGGGGATGGTGAGGGTGAGCGCGTGCGTGGGCACGGCGTCGAGAGTGTCGAAGCACTCGTCGTCGACCTGCTGCACGCGGCTGGCGAGGTCGAGCTGCACGGTGCGCACGGGGCACGGGTCGCCGAGGTCGGCGTCGGGCGGGTCGTTGAAGGCGATGTGGCCGTTCACGCCGATGCCCAGGCAGACCAGGTCGATCGGTGCTTCTGCGAGCAGCTCGGCGTACTCGGCCGCGGCCGCCGCGGCGCCGCGTTCGGTGTGCATCGGGTGGAACGCGGCGGGGTGCACGACGTCGACGAGGTGGGTGCGCAGCCAGGTGCCGAATCGCTGCGGCGCGGCGGCGTCGAGCCCCAGGTACTCGTCCATGTGCAGGATCGTGATGCGGTCCCACGGCACCTCGGGCTCGGTGGCGAGCGCGCGGTACACGTCGAGCTGGCTGGGGGCCGCGGCGGCGATCATCCGCGCCGAGCCGCGGGCGGCGACGGCCTCGCGCAGGGTCTGCGCCGCGGATCGGGCGGCGGCAGCGCCCATCGCGATGCGGTCGGGATGGGCGTGCAGGGCGAACGTCGTCGTGCTCATGATCCGCCAGCGTAATGCAACCGCTTGCAAAGTCAAGCCCTCGACGCGGACCGGCGAGACGGCACCCACCCCTGGGCGCCGGGCGGACGCGGACGCCGACACGCGCGCCGCAGCCGCAGGCGGGCTTAGTGTGTGTGACGTGACAGCCAACAGGAAGACGCCGTCGGGTTCCGTGACGATCGGCGACATCGCGCGGGTCGCCGGGGTCTCCCGGTCGACGGTGTCGCGTGCGTTCAGTCGCCCCGAACTGCTCAACCCCGAGACGGTCCGCCGGGTCAAGGCCGCGGCGGACGAGCTGGGTTACGTCGTCAACCACGCGGCGCGCGCGCTGTCGACCGGTCGCTTCGGCAACGTGGCCGTCGTCGTTCCCGACATCGCCAACCCGTTCTTCCCTCCGCTCGTGCGCCGCGTGCAGACGCTCGCCGACGCCGAGGGGTACGCGGTCTTCCTCGGCGACTCCGACGAGATCGCCGACCGCGAGGCGAACCTGACCTCCCGCCTCAGCGCGCAGGTCGAGGGCTTCGTGCTCGCCGCACCCCGCCTGGACGAGGAGCGCATCCGGGAGCTCGACGCCGCGCGCCCCGTCGTGCTGGTCAATCGTGACATCGAGGGCCTGGCCCGGGTGCTCATCGACCCGAGCGGCGGGCTCGACGAGGCGGTGGCGCACCTGCACCGACTGGGTCATGCGCGCGTGGTGTACCTGTCGGGGCCGCGGGAGTCGTGGTCGGATCAGCAGCGCCGCGCGGCCCTCGATCGCGCGGCCACGCGGGTCGGGCTCGAGGTGATCGTGCAGGAGCTGGGTCGCCCCAGCTCGGCCGGCGGGCGCGACGCGGTCGGCGGCATCCTCGCCTCCGGTGCCACGGCCGTTATCGCCTTCGACGACGTGGTCGCGCAGGGGGTCATGGCGGGGCTGGCCCTGCGGGGAGTGGACGTGCCGCGGGACATCAGCGTGATCGGCTGTGACGACACGCTGGCCTCGGGGACGCATCCGGCCCTCACCACCATCTCCGCCGCGTCCGCCGCGGCCGGGGAGGCGGCGGCGGAGCTGCTGCTCGGGGTGCTCGCGAGCGGCCAGCGATCCGATGCGCGCGTGACCATCGCCACCCACCTCGTGGTGCGCGCGACGACGGAGGCCGCGCACCCGCCGCAGGGCTGAGCGGCGGTTGACAGTGCAACCGGTCGCATGATTCACTGTCGCCCATGCCTCGGATCGCGATCATCGGTGCCGCCCATCCGCACGTCGACTACGTGCTCGACGAGCTGGCCCGCACCGACCGCGCCGGATTCGAGCTCGTCGGCGTGCAGGACGCGGATCGGGAGGTCGCCGAGCGGCACGCCGCCCGGTTCGGCGTCCCCGCCGTCGACCACGCGGACGACCTCCTCGCCCGCGGCGTCGACGTCGCGGTGATCGCCGGTATCTACGGCAGCCGCGGCGCGGAGGTCGTCGCCGCGCTCCGCGCGGGCGCTCACGTGCTGGCCGACAAGCCGCTGTGCACGTCCGTCGCCGAACTCGACGCGATCGCGGCGGCGGCCGCCCAGACCGGCCGCACGGTGAACCTCATGCTGGAGAAGCGGGGGTACCCCGAGACGCGGGCCGCGCTCGCGGTCGTCCGATCCGGCGAGCTCGGCGACATCGTGGGCATCACCTCCTCCGGTCCGCACAAGCTCAACCGCGACCAGCGCCCGGCCTGGTTCTTCGATCCCGCGGCGTACGGCGGCATCCTCGGCGATCTGTCCGTCCACGACCTCGACGCGGCCCTGCTGTTCGCGCCCGCCGACGAGGGCGTCGTCCGCGGGGTCGTGTCCGCCCCGCTCGACGGAGAAGACCTCTTCCCCCGGTATGGCGCGGCGACCCTCACGACCCCGGGGACGGTGGTCACGGCGGAGGTGAGCTGGCTGACGCCGCGGGCCTCCGACGTGCACGGCGACTACCGTCTGCGGCTGGTCGGCACCCGCGGCACGGCCGAGATCTTCTGGGCCCGCGGCCGTGTGGAGGTCACGACCGACGATCGCCCGACGCGCGAGCTGGAGCTGCCGGCCGGTCTCCGCCCCGCCCAGGAGGCGCTGGACGCGTTCGCCGCCGGCCGCACCCCCGAGGTGGGCACGCGCGACTCGCTCGCGGCGACCCGCCTCGCCCTCCTCGCCCAGAAGTCCGCCGACCAGGGCGGCGTCGCGCTCCCCTGGTCGCGCACCACCGACGGCGTCGTTCCCGACGTCGCGTCCCGACGACAGGAGTCCTCATGACCGAACCGCTGCGCATCGCCATCGTCGGCGCGGGGGTGATCGGCGCGGTCCATGCCCGCCTCGTCGCCGCGCTCGACGGCGCCGGAGAGCTCGCCGCCGTCGTCGACGTGAACGAGAGCAGAGGGCGTGCGCTCGCCGCGCAGTACGGGGTGCCCTTCCACGCCTCCGCCGCCGCGGCGTATGCGACCGAGCGGATCGACGTGGCGGCCGTCTGCCTGCCCAGTGCGTTCCACGCGGACGCGGTCGTCGAGGCCCTCGACGCGGGCGTCGACGTGATCGTCGAGAAGCCGATCGACGTTACCCTCGCGGCCGCCGATCGGGTTCAGGCGGCCGAGCGCGCCTCGGGCCGCACGGTCTCGGTCATCAGCCAGCGCCGCTTCCAGCCGGTCGCCTCGTTCCTGCGTCGATCGATCGACGAGGGCGCGCTGGGCCGCGTGACCTCCGGGGTCGTGGAGTCGGCGTTCTTCCGCCCCCAGGAGTACTACGAGTCGGGCGACTGGCGCGGAACCGCGGCCATCGACGGCGGCGGGGCGCTGATGAACCAGGGCATCCACGCGCTCGATCTGCTGCTGTGGATGCTCGGCACGCCTGTCTCGGTGAGCGCCAGGACGGGACGGCTCGCGCACGACGGCATCGAGGTGGAGGACGTCGCCGGCGCGGTGATCGCGTTCGAGAGCGGCGCGATCGGGCTGCTGCTCGCGAGCACCGCCGCGTTCCCCGGACTCCCGGTCCGCCTCGCGGTGCACGGATCAGCCGGCACCGCCGTGATGGAGAACGACGGGCTGTCGTTCTTCGCCTCCGCCACCGCGCCTGCGCCGGCCGCGGACACCCTCGTCGAGCATGACGTCCCCGAGGGGTGGAGCGACGTCGACATGGCACACCGCCGGCAGTACCTCGACGTGATCGATGCGATCCGGACCGGGCGACGACCGGCCATCACCACCGACGACGGCCGCCGTGCACTGCAGGTCGTGCTCGCGGTCTACGAGTCCGCCCGCACCGGTCGTCCCGTCGACCTCGCCGAGTGAAAGAGGATGAGACACATGAGAACGAGAGACGTCGCCATCGTCGGCATCGAGAACAGCCACGCCGAGGAGATCATCCGCTACCTCAACGTCGAGCAGCCGGCCGCCGTGCCGGTGCGGGTGGTCGCGCTCGTCGCCGGCGAGGAGGAGCGCACCAGGGAGCTCGCGGCGCTCGGCGGGATCACCCGCATCGTCGCGGACCCGGCCGAACTGCACGGCGCGATCGACGCCCTCATCGTCACCTCCCGGGACGGCGCGTGGCACCGTGCGCTCGCCGTGCCGTTCCTGGAGGCGGGTACCCCGGTGTGGGTCGACAAGCCGCTCGCGGCGAGCGTCGCGGACGCGGAGGAGATCATCGCCGCGGCCGCCCGCGGGCGCACCCAGCTCACGTCGTCCTCGGCGCTGCGCTGGGTGGCGGACACGGACGCGCTCGCCGACGGCCTCGACGGGATCGGCGAACTCCAGACGCTCACCGTCACAGGACCGGCGGATGCCGCGAGCCCGTACAGCGGCATCTTCTTCTACGGCATCCACATCGCCGACGTCGCACAGCGACTGGTGCCCGGTGAGCCGGAGGACGTGGACGTCCGGCTGCTCCCCGGGGGAGTAGTCGCCCGGTACCGCGTGGACGGGGTGCTGGTGACGCTGGAGTTCATCCGCCCCGACGGGGACGGCCAGGTGCCGTTCCGGGCGACCGCGGTCGGGGGACACGGGGTCCTCAGCCGCGACATCGTGCTGGGCGCGGACTACGTGCAGCCGGGGGTCGACGCGTTCGCCCGGATGCTGGAGACCGGGGAGAGGCCGATCCCGGATGCGCAGCTGCTGGCACCCGTCCAGGTGCTCGCGCAGGTCGCGACCGCGGTGACGGCCCCCGTCGCCTGAGCCTGCAACGCGGTGCAGTGCGCCGCACGGTCGGGTGCTGTTCTCGGGGCAGGATGCGCGTCAGCGGCCCGCCGGACACCCGGAAACACAAGAGAAACACAACTGTTACACCCTCTTCCCCGAAGAAGCCCTTGTAATGCAACCGATTGCACGTTAGCGTGAGATCCGGTTGATCCACCCGTTCATCGGACACCTGTCGGTGACCGTCGAAGAAGACCATGGAGGAACGAGAATGGCACGACGCACCCTGATCGCGGCAACCGCTTCACTGGCCGCGGTGCTGGCCGTCACCGGCTGCAGCTCCGGCAGCGGCAACGCCGGAGACGGCGACGCCGAGAGCGGAGACCTCCGCGTCTGGCTCATGCAGGACTCGGTGTCCGACGACGCCGTCGCGTGGCTCGAAGAGGAGTTCGCGGCGCAGAACCCCGGGTCCACTCTCACCGTCGAGATGCAGCCCTGGGACGACATCGTCTCGCGGCTGCAGACCTCGTTGGCCAGCGCCTCCGAGACCCCGGACATCGTCGAGATCGGCAACACCAAGACCGCGACGTTCGCCAATGTGGGCGCGCTCGCCGACATCTCCGACCTGTACGACGAGGTCGGCGGCGACGACCTCATCCCGAGTTTCGTCGACCAGGCGACTCTCGACGGCAAGGCCTACGCCTACCCCCTCTACGCCGGAACGAGCGTGGTGTTCTACCGCACGGACCTGCTGGAGAAGGCGGGCGTCGAGGCACCGGAGACGCTCGATGACCTCGTGGCGGCCGCCGCGGCCGTGCAGAAGGCCAACCCCGACGGCGTCGACGGCTTCAAGGGCATGTACTTCCCCGTCGTCGACGTGCACGGCCTCGAAGGCTGGTTGTTCTCGCATGACGCGAACTACGCCGAGGAGAAGGACGGCGCGTGGGTGAGCGGACTCGACACCCCGGAGGCCAAGGCCGCGCTCACGCAGATGCAGACCCTCTGGCAGGACTCGTCCCTCGGCGCGCTCGACGCCAAGGAGACCGCCGGCAACCCCTGGGTGCCGTACAACAACGGCGAGGTCGCCATGTTCTCCTACCGGGTCTTCGCGCAGGACAGCATCGCCCCCGAGCTCGCCGACGTCACAGGCGTCATGGCCCTGCCGCCGGCGGAGGCAGGAGGCGAGAGCCACCAGTTCCTCGGCGGCTCGAACGTCGGCATCGCCGCGAAGTCGTCGCAGCAGGAGCTCGCGAAGAAGGCCATGAAGCTCATCCTCAGCGAGGACTTCATGACCCAGCTCGCCGAGGACTCCGGCTGGGTGCCGGGGAACACGACATTCGCGTCGGCCATCCCCGACGGGATCGTGCCCGCCGAGCTGCAGCAGCAGATCGCCGACACCAGCCGCCTCACCCCCGCCGCGCCGAACTGGGCGATCGTCGAGGGCAACAACATCCCGGTCGACCTCTACTCCGCGATCGCCAAGGGCGAGGACATCGACGAGGTGGTCGCGCGCATCGGCGCGAAGATCGAAGACACCCTCAACGCCGACTAATGATGGCCACTCCCGTGATCGACGTCGAGGCCGCCCGCGCGGCGCCTCCGTCGGTGGCCGCTCCCCGCACGCGCTCGCGCCGCGGGCGGGGAGCGCTGCTGCCGTACCTCCTGATCGCGCCGCTGCTGACCGCGGTGGTGATCGCCCTCGGTTGGCCGCTGCTGCAGCAGTTCCTCATGTCGCTGCAGAAGTTCGGTCTTGCCCAGCAGTTCGGCGCGGAGCCGGAGTGGGTCGGACTGGCCAACTACGGCCGGATCCTCACCGATCCCGCCATGTGGGTCGTGTTCTTCCGCTCCGTGCTGTTCTGCGCGGTGTGCGCGTCCTTGTCGATGGTCGTCGGCATGCTGCTCGCGCTGCTGCTGACGAAGGTGAGCAGCTGGGCCCGCATCGCACTCCAGGTCACCCTGCTGCTCGTGTGGGCCACCCCGGCGCTCGTGACGATGGTGATCTGGCAGTGGCTGTTCGACGCCCGCTACGGTCTCGTGAACTGGATCCTCGCCCGCATCGGCTTCCCCGACATGGCCGGCTTCCCGTGGACCTCCACGCCGATGGGCGTGTTCACGATCGCCGCGATCACCGTCATCTGGGGCAGCCTGCCGCTGATCGTGTTCATGATCCACTCGGCGCTCACGCAGGTGCCGAACGAGGTGCTCGAGGCGGCTCAGCTCGACGGCGCCGGTCCGTGGACGCGGTTCCGTCATGTGACCCTGCCGCTCATCACCCCCGCGGTCATGATCGTCGGCCTCCTCCAGATCGTGTGGGACCTGCGCGTGTTCACGCAGATCTACGTGCTGCAGCAGGCCGGCGTCTCGATCGAGGAGACCAACCTCCTCGGCACCTACATCTACCGGATCGGCATCGGGCAGGGCGAGTACGGCGATGCCTCCGCGCTCGCCACCATCGTGCTGATCCTCACCCTGCTGCTCACCTGGAAGTACATCGCCAAGATGTTCGCCCAGCAGAAGGAGGCCGCGGAATGAGCGCCGACACCATGCCCCACACGACCGACCTCCCGGCCGTCGTGCCCCCGCGCTCCCGGCGCAGCCTCGGCACCCGCAACGACGCCCGGCGTCGCGGCTGGAACGGGGTGGCCGTCGCGGCCGCGTTCCTCCTCGTGTTCCCGATCTACTGGATGGTGAACACGGCGCTCTCCGACAACGACGACCTCTTCTCGCGCACGCCGCGGTTCTTCCCGTTCCCGCTGACCTTCGACAGCTTCGCCGGCATCCTCGCCGACAGCGGCTTCTGGTCGGCGCTCGGCATGAGCGCGGGCGTGACCGTGGTCGTCGTGGTCGTCGCGGTGCTCTTCGGGTTCTTCGCGGCCGTCGCCGTCAGCCGGTTCCGCTTCAAGGGCGGCGGCCTCATCATCCTCCTTGTCCTCATCGTGCAGATGATCCCGACCGAGGCCCTGTTCATCTCCCAGTTCCGCATGCTGGACGGCTGGAACCTGCTGAACACCGTCGGCGGACTCTCGCTGCTCTACATCGGCACGGTCGTGCCGTTCACGGTGTGGCTGCTGCGCGGCTTCATCCACGGCATCCCCGCGGAGCTCGAGGAGGCCGCGATGGTCGACGGCTGCAGCCGGTTCGGGGCGTTCGTGCGCGTCACCCTCCCTCTGCTCGGCCCGGGTATCGTGACGGCCTCGGTGTTCTCGTTCCTCCAGGCGTGGAACGAGTACACGCTCGCCCTCGTGGTCATGACCAAGCCCGGGAACGCCACGCTGCCCCTCTGGCTGCAGACTTTCAGCAGCGAGTTGTCGGCCACCGACTGGGCGGGGATCATGGCGGGCGCCACGCTCATCTCGATCCCCGTCGTGATCCTGTTCCTCTTCGTCCAGGGCCGGCTCGGCGCCGGCATGATGGCGGGAGCGGTGAAGGGCTGATCCGCGGGAGAGCCGCCGGCCTCGCGGGGTCGGCGGCTCCGGCGTGTCCGGGGCCGGAACGCTACGGGCGGACGGGCGAGAGCCGGACGTCCGCGGCTGCGAGGTCTGGTGCGAGCAGCTCGAGGAGGGCGTGCGGCGGGTCGGCGGCCGC
>NZ_SSDN01000048.1:0-40809 GCF_004794355.1 Microbacterium sp. K36
GGGTTCGATTCCCCCCAGCTCCACCAGGTCGCTGTCACACAGAACGAGGCCCGCCTCCCTAGTAATCACTAGGGAGGCGGGCCTTTTTTTGCGTTGTGGATAACTCGTCAGGCGGCGAGCCCTGCCCACACTTTGCCCACATCTGCCGCCGTCGCGCGCTCGTCGAGCCGGTTCGCGACGTCGTCGA
This sequence comes from Microbacterium sp. K36, assembly GCF_004794355.1. NCBI lineage: Bacteria > Bacillati > Actinomycetota > Actinomycetes > Micrococcales > Microbacteriaceae > Microbacterium > Microbacterium sp. K36. Next base: position 188 of record NZ_SSDN01000048.1, read on the forward strand.
GGTCGTCGTCGAACAGGTCGGCGTACGTGTCGAGGGTCATCGCCGCGGACTTGTGCCCGAGCATCCGCTGCACGGCCTTCACGTGCGCGCCCGAGCTGATCGCGAGCGACGCCGCCGTGTGACGTAGGTCGTGCGGTGTGAGCCGCTCGAGACGGGCTTCCTCAGTCGCGCGTGCAAACCAGGACCCCGCGCCCTCGCTCGTCTTGGCGCGCCGCAGGAAGTTGCCGTTCGGGTTGGAGAACACGAGATCGCTCTTGGACTTTCCGGCGCACTGCCGCTCGAGGGCGTCGCTGAGGAATCCGGGGAACGGGACGGTGCGCTTTTCCCATGACTTCGGCGCGCCGACTTCGATCACTCCGTCGACCTCGACCGCGGCTCGGTTCACGTGCACGCGCCGACGCAGCATGTTGATGTCGGAGACGCGGAGCCCGATTGCCTCGCTCCATCGCAGCCCGCAGTACGCGAGGACGAGGGTGAGCGTGGCGCGGGTGTGGTCGTGCGTCGCCGCCGCGAGGCGCACGACCTCCGCGTCGGATAGGTATCGACGTTCCTTGGCCGAGACCTTCTTCGGCAGGTTCCTCGCGCCGCGGGCCGGGTTCTTCGAGATTCGGCGATCGCGCACGGCGACGTCGAGGATGCCGGCGAGTACACCGAGTGCGCGCAGCACCACGGTTGCGGACCGCGGCCCTGTGGTGTTCCGGCGGAGTCGCTGACGATCAGTTACGGCCGTGCCCAAGCTCATCCCAGAGATCCACGCTTCGACAGCTGACGGCTTGATGTCGCCTACGGGCGTCTCACCCCACCGCGGCTTCACATGGACATTCCACGACGTCTCGAGCGAGTGGTACGACGAGGGCTTCAGCCCCTGCTTGGTCAACAGCCAGGCGTCGCCCAGAGCACCCACGTTGACGCGCGAGTCCTTCGGGTCGAAGTACTCGCCGGTGGCCTTCGAGACGGTGACCGAGGCGAGGAACAGCTCCGCCTCCTTTTTGGTGCGGAACCCTCGCTTGTCGGTCTGTGACTTGTCCGGCTTGCGATAGCGCACCCTGTAGCGGCGCCCCTGCGCGGTGTTGTAGGGCGTGATCGAGCCGGCCACTAGTTCCCGCCCTTGTCGCGAACCGCATACCAACGTCGAGCGATTGACTCGACCCGCAGGACCTCGCCGCGCACCCAGCCGCGGGACTGAGCCGCCTTGAAAACCCTCCACCACATTCGGCCGTAGGTCGCGGCCTGCTCCGCTGACGCGGAACCGTCGACGGGCGCGATCGGGGGGAAGCCGTCGGGCACGCGTGAACGGACTCGGCCAGAGGTGCTGAGCCCGGCAGCACGGCGAGCCATATTCAACCAGGCATCCTCCTTCGCCTCCGCAGAGGCTGCGGCCTTGGCGATCTCCGCATCGGTTACGAGACGAGTGACTGTCTTCAGCGCCATGCCGCGAGGTGGAGCGACGTCGATCGCAGCGATCACGGCGAACGCTGCACGACCGTCACCCCCAGGAACGACTACGCGCGTGCCTACGACCGGAGGCGTCACGAGCGTCCACTCGTACGCATACGCGTGGTCTGGGTTCGGGGGAGTGTTTGACGCGAGTTCGCGAAACGAGACACTCACGATGCGTCGGCTGGGCTTACGGGTGAACCAACCCATCACGCAACCTCGATGCGCTCATGCCACTGGCCGGCGCCCATCCTTGCGTCGACGTAGGTCGTGTCGCCGACGCGCAGTAGTAGCCCCTGGTATGCGAGCACGATGCTCTTCATGACTCCGAGCTCGACCGCGATTCCTGCAGCGCGACCGTGATGGACTCGCTCGAGGTACCGGTAGGTGTCGAGGTCGATGAGTCGTAGCGCTGCCCATTCCTCCGCACGTCGCTCCTGCTTCGCATTTACGGGGCCGAACTTCGAAGGGATGTCGCCCCAGAGCGCGTGCGCGAGCTCGTGTGCAAGGACGCTGCGGTGGTGTCGTGCATGCATGCCGGGGCGCAGGCAGATCACGCGCTTTGCGTGGACGTATTGTCCATCGCGGTCGGTGGGCAGCTCGCGGTACTCGATGCGAACGCCCAGGGCGTCGGCGAAGTCGAGGAGTCTCTGATCGATGGGGGTCATTGCTCGTCCGTGGGTTCCGATTCCGCCGGCCGTGCGACCGAGGGCAGTTCCTCATCCTCATCCGAGCCGCGGACATCGCGAGCCGGAAACCTGTGGATCGTCGCTTCGGAAACCGCTTCGCTGATCGGTTTGTCGAAGAGCGAGCCGGTGTCAGTCATGCCGAGCCGGCGGCCTACCTCGAGCACGAGCGCTTCGTCGGTCGCGGCGTGGAGAGCGTTCTCGACGTCGCTGATGCCGACGTCCTCGGGTGCAAGGTGTCCAGTGGCGAGAAGGTCGGCGAGGACTGGGCGCTTGTAGGCGTAGGAAATCGATCGGACGAGTTCGAACGACAGGGAGTCGTCGTTCGCCTGGCGGTTCAAGGTGGCGTGCGTGGTGCCGATCTTCCTGGCTACCTCGCGGATCGAGTCAGAGCCGCGGACGCTGTCGAGCCACTTGATGGTGTCGTTCATGTCTCAAGTGTGTTCCATAGTCGTCACGCGCGCAAGCCATTTTGAACGCTGGCTTGACAGCATGGATCGCCGGAGTGACAGTTGGAACATGAACAATCCAATCGGTGAGGCAGAGATCCGCCCCGTCGCCGTCATTCGCGATGGACTGCTCGATCGCCTCAAGGTTCAGTCCGGCATCAAGTCCGATGAGGCCTTCGCCCGGCTCGTGGGCGTGAGCCGACCCACGCTCGCCCGATACAAGGCCGGCGAGGAAGTGTCGATGCGCGCCGCGGTAGGAATCGCCCTCGCGTTCGGGCTCGGCCTCGGCGAGGTCGTTGAGATGCGGAGCGACGATAACGCAATGGCAGTGGCGTCGTGAACAACGTCACGCCCATGAAGCGCCCGGTCGCCGCCGTCACGCCGCGGTACCTCTCACCTGAGCAGGTCTGCGACCTCGTCCCCGGGATGACCGTCGCCAACCTCAAGGACCTCCGCGCGTCCGGCAAGGGCCCGCGTTACAGCAAGCCGACTGGCGAGCGCGGCCACATCACTCTCTACCGCGAGGACGACGTCGTCGCCTGGGTCGAGGCCGCGTTCATGGGCACGAGGGAGCAGTCATGAGCGAGCATCTCTTCGACGGCGTCTCGCATGATGAGGGCCGCGGCCATTATCCGCTCCTCACGGGTGAGGTCCATGGCGTCGAGCTTACGGGTTCAGTCTCAGCGGAGGGCGCGTCGGGTCGGGGCACCGTGGGGATGGCTGCCCCGGCCGGACGGCTGAGCCCGATCGTGCGGGCTACGTCCCACGCCTACACCGTCGCCGCCGTCGTCGCCGCGGTCTTCGCGTTCGTCCTCGCGCCCTGGGGACTGCTGCTGCTGATCGTGACGCTCGCGGCGCTGGCCGTCGCGGTCCTCCTGCAGTCGATGGCCGCCGGGCTCGCCGCGTTCGAGGAGGACGAGTCGTGAATGCGCTCGAAGTACTCGATCTCGCCAGCGATGTCGTGAACGCGCGCGAAGTGCTACCAGCGGCGTTTGCGGCGCTGGCTGGTGGCGTGCTCGGCGGCGCGGTCGGCGGCGTTCTTCACGAGCGCTTCCACGTCGGCGCGGGACGGCATGTCGATCGCGTCACGAACACGCACTCCGTCGTCGTCGATGGCGCTCGCGAGCATTTTGACGACGTGCCAGATCCCGTCGAGCTCGGCACGAATCTGGGCGTGCGCGAGGTTGCCTTCGAAGTTCGTACTGATCGCCCTCTGGGCGTCAATGACCGTGGCCTCGAGTGCAAGGACAGCGCTGTGGACTCTCATGGCGCCGAGCCTAGCGACGGGCGTGCATCGTGAGCGCGCTCGAGGTGTTCGACTACGCCGACCGGCAGGTGCGCACCGTCGCGGTCGACGGCGAGGTCTGGTTCGTGCTCGCCGACATCTGCAGCGTGCTCGGCGTCGCGAACGTCGGCAACGTGGCCGCGCGCCTCGACGAGGCTGATATCCGCCAGACGGACATCAGCTCTGGCGGTCAGCGCCGCGCGGTCACGATCGTGTCCGAGTCCGGCATGTACGAGGTCGTCATCCGGTCCGACAAGCCGGAGGCCCGCCGCTTCCGCTGGTGGGTCACGCACGAGGTCATCCCCGCGATCCGCCGAACCGGCACCTATGCGGTCGAGACGCCGGAGCAGCTCATGGCGCGCGCCGTCGTGCAGGCGCAGGAGATCATCGCCCGCAAGGACGAGCAGATCGCCGCGCTCGCGCCGATGGCCGAGGCCTGGGAGGAGATCGCCGACGCTGGCACCGACTACGCGGTCCGCGACGTCGCACCGATGCTCTCTCGCGCCGGGATCGAGACCGGCCCGCAGCGCCTCTTCGAGAAGCTCCACGAGCTCGGCTGGATCTACCGCGGCGAGAAGGGCCGCTGGACGCCCTACGCCAGCGCGGTCGACGCGGGTCTGCTCAAGGTGCGCGCGATGGCCCCGTACCGCGACCGCGACACCGGCGACCTCAAGCCCTCCGCCCCGCAGGTGCGGATCACGCCGAAGGGCATCGAGCGCCTCCGCGTCCGGCTCGGCGCCGGCGCCCTCACACCCTGACCCCACACACGAAAGCGGGGCGCCCGCGGCAACGGACGCCCCACCAGAAAACGAAAGGCAAGCACATGCCTCAGACACAGGATACCGACGACAACGTCGAACCGGTGGACGACTTCGCACCGATGACCGCTGACATGCACCTCAGCGTCGCCGAGCGCACCGCGCCCGTGATCGACGGACCGGTCGCGACCGATCACCGCAGCATCTGGCCGCTGTCTCCCGGACGCATGGTCGCCGTCGTGGCCGCGCTGCTCGGCACGGCCGTCTGCGGCCCCGCCGCGGCCGACCCGACGACCGGGGTCAACGGTGCCGCCCTCGGCGTCCTCCTCAGCCTGGCGACGTTCGTCGCCGCGTTCCTCATCCCGCTTCCGAAGAAGGACGACCAGTCATGACCCCGCAGATCACCGCCGCCCGCGTCGTCGTCCCCGGCGACGCGCCCCGCACCGTGTGGATGCTCGAGCGCGGCGAGGGCGTCACCGCCTCCGACGTGTGGCGCATCGCACGCGCCGGCATCAAGGCGCGCCGCGCCATCGTCGAGCAGAAGATGAACGGCTCGACGTTCCGCGGCAACCGGGCCACGGCGGCCGGGCACGCCCGCGAGGCCGCCCTGCTCGATGAGGCCGCCGAGCGCCTCGCATCGCTCACCCCCAACGCCGCGCTGTGGGCCGCGCTCGACAACGACCTGCACCGAGCCACCCCGGACGCGATCGGCATCGACCAAGACGGCGCTCTCGTCGTCATCGAGGTGAAGTCCCACGAGTTCGGCTGGGACTCCTGGACGATCCCCATCGAGCACATGGCGCAAATGCAGTGGCAGATCCACGTCCTCGGCGCCGACTACGCCCTCTACGGGTTCGAGGTCCGCGACGAAGACGACATGCCGCCCGCCGACGGCGCGACCTGGATCCCGGTGCCCCGGGACGAGGAGATGATCGCGTACCTCGTCGACCGCGCCGACAACTTCATCGCCTGGCGCGACGCGGGATGCCCCGACGTCGACGACCTCCCCGACGACGTCACGGACGCCGTCGCCGCATGGGCGCCACTGAAGCGCGACCTCGACGCCGCAGTGAAGGCGGAGAAGGCCGCGAACGCGAAGGTCAAGGCGGCGACCGCGAAGCTCCCCGGCGCGCAGCGCTTCGGCGCCGTCGGCATGACCGAGCACGGCGGGTTCCAGACCACCGTCGCCGAGACGGTGTCGATCGACGAAGCCGCATGGAAGGCCGCCGCACCCGAGGTCCACGCCCACGTCGAGGCGCTGCGCCTCGAGCTCGCCGTGCTCGAGGCGTCGGCGCTGAAGCACTTCCCCCGCACCACCCGCAAGGCGCCCGCTCTGAAGTTCCAGGAGGTCGAGCATGTCAACGACTGAACTCATCGAGAAGAAGACCATCGGCGAGGTCGAGCACATCGTACACGCCTCGGGCGAGTGGGACGGCACCGGGCCCGTCGAGTTCTCCGACGACGGGGAGACCTGGACCCAGGCGTGGGCGCCGACGATCATCACCGGCACCGACGGCGAGACGATCCGCGTCGAGGTCGCGCACCCGGAGTTCGCGCGCGTCGAGGTCTACCGCAAGGGTGTCCGCATCCCGACGACCGTGACGATCCGTTGGGCCGAGCAGTACCCCGCCGCATCCGACGAGTGGGCGGCGAAGTGGGATCGCTCGCCGATGCGGCACCTCGGCCGGACAGTGCGCATGGTCGCATTCCGGCAGACGTTCCGCGACCTCCTCGGCGACATCCGCATCGAGGAGGAGGTCGACGAACGCGACCTCCCGGACGCCCCCGCGAACACCGCGCCGGCGGCGGAGCGCGACTGGGCGGCCGAGTTCCTCGCGACCGAGACGATCGAGCAGATCGACGCCCTCGAAGCGGAGGCCCGCGCCGTCCGAGCCTTCACCCCCGACAAGGCCGGCACCGACCTGCACCGCACCGCCCGCAACCAGCGGAAGGCGCTCGCCGAGTCCGCCTGGGCGCTGTCCGCCGCCGCGGCCGCCCCGACGGCGACCGAGTCCGAGACTCCCGTCATCGAACGGCCCGCGCCGGGCGACCACCTCCTGCCTCAGAACCGCTCCGCCCGCCGCGCCGCGGCACGCAAGAAGGGACGCCGCTGATGTTCACGAACCCGAGCACGGGCGAGGTGATGACCACCGAGGCCGCGACGTTCGCGATCAAGGCTGGCGCGCAGCTCCTCGACTACCAGCCGACCAACCCGACCGAGATGGAGTACTTCATCCGCGAGTCCGTCGGGCTGATGGAGAAGCTGCCCGACGTGATGCTCGAGATCAACGCCCGCCGCTACGCCGCCGAGCGCGCCTACATCGCGAGGAAGCAGACCCAACTCGCCCACTACGGCCGCAACAACGTCCCCGCGACGTTCGCCCGCGCGATGGCCGATACCGACGCGCAGGCCGAACTCGAGGCGTGGCACACCGTCAAGGCCGAGTACCACTACGCCGAAGGTACCGAGCGCGCGCTGCGCACGAAGGTCAACTCGATGCTCAACATCAATCGCGCGATCGCCGCGCAGTTCGGAGCGCACCGATGAGGTCAGCGAGGGGCGCCGTACCAGTAGCGAATCATCACCGCTTCGATGTCGCGAAAGGTCTGCCCGTCGAACTCGAAGTGGTCCCCGCGCTGGGTGAAAGTGGCGCGGCGGTAGAAGTGGCCGCTTCGATCCTGGTCGTACTCGATGAACCAAGTCGTGCTGCCATCGTCGTTCGTTCTGATCTGTCGGGCTTGATGCGGGATACCACCGAAGTCACGTTCGTAGGGCATTCCCGCACTCTAGCGGGCGAGTACATCGCGAGTGATCTGAGCCAAGTCTCGTACTGCTGCAGCAACCGAACGAAGCCGGCTGCGAAGTGCCCGCGCGTCGGTAGTCGACCCGATTTCTTCAAAGGCCTCGGTGACGCCCTCGATGATCTGGCCGAGATGCTCGAGTTCGGACATGGTGGCGCCGCCCACGTGGGTGGCCGCCATCAAGTTCACTCGAACGCGAGACTCCTCGGCGACGAGATCGAACGCGCTCTCAGCCCGTTCGATCAGCTCCTCGCGACCGAGGGAGTGGGCATGGAGAAGCATCAATGTTGCTCCGACGATCGGGGAATTCTCGCGGAGAGCGTCCGCGATGTTCTCGAGTTCGTCCTTCTCGTTCAGCATGCCCGCACTCTATCGGGGGTGACCAGATGACCGCGCTTCGTTCGGGTGAGTTGTTCGCTGGCGTCGGGGGTCTCGGCCTTGCGGTCGACGAGGTCTTCGGCTCTGACCCCGCATGGTTCGCCGAGTTCGACGCGGCCCCGTCAAAGGTGCTCGCACACCACTACCCGAACGTGCCCAACTACGGCGACGTGCGCGCCGTCGACTTCCGCACCATCCCGCACACTCAGGTCCGCGCGGGCGGGTTCCCCTGCCAGGACGTTAGCCTCGCCGGCCGACGCCGCGGCATGACCGACGGCACACGCTCCGGCCTCTGGTCGGAGTTCGCCCGATCCATCGAAGAAGACCGGCCCGACTGGGTCGTGATCGAGAACGTGAGAGGACTGCTCAGTGCAGACGCATCTAGCGACATGGAACCCTGCCCGCTCTGTGTGGGAGACGACCCAGGGCATGTTCTGCGGGCACTTGGAGCTGTACTCGGAGACCTGGCCGACCTCGGGTTCGATGCGGAATGGGTCGGTCTTCGAGCGTCCGACATCGGAGCACCTCACGGCCGGTTCCGCGTCTTCGTCCTCGCCTGGCCCGGGGAGGGAACTGTTACCGACGCCCGCGGCGGCGGACGGGTCCGGGGGACGAGTCTCGGCCGAGATGGGCGGGACGAGGGAGTCCGGGGCGAAGCGTTCGATCACGCTCGCGACGGCGGTGCATCACAGACTGACGTGACGCTCCTCCTGCCGACACCTGTCGCTCAGCCGTCCGGTAACAGCCCCGAGGAGCACCTGCGGAAGAAGCCGGGACGCGAGGTCGTGACCGACTTGGCGATCATCGCGGAGAACGGGCTGATCGAATCGGGCGGGAAGCTCCTTCCGACGCCTGACGCGTACAGCGGCAGCCGGGGCGGGTCGCAGCACCCGGAGAAGCGCCGCGACGGCGGGCACACGGTGTCGCTGGCCGATGTGACGGAGCACGCGCTCCTCGGGACGCCGCGCACCGCGCAGGGCGTGCAGAACGACCTCCGCGATCCGGCCGTAATCGGTAATCCTCGCGGTCGGCTCGAGGATCAGATCGCGCTGATGCCGACGCCATCGGTCTCGAACAGCCACGGCAACGAGGTCAATGGGCGCGGCGAGCCGCTGCTCCCAGGCATCACCGACTGGGGGCCGTACGAGGCGGCGATCCACCGCTGGGAGCAGATCATCGGCCGCCCGGCCCCGGCGCCCGTCCGTCACGACGGCAAGGGCGGGAAGGCCCGCCTGAACCCCGAACTCACCGAGTGGATGATGGGCTGGCCCGCCGGATGGGTCACCGTCCCGGCCATCGGTCTGTCGCGCGCCGAGCAGCTCAAGGCGTGCGGCAACGGTGTCGTGCCGCAGCAGGCCGCCGCCGCCCTGCGCCTGCTGCTCGCACGACCCGGTGTGCCAGCGCTCGCCGAGACGATGGCGGTGGTATCGTGACCGCCCCGAGCGCCGAGGTGCGCAACGGCGTCTACCTCCGCGACGGCTTCCGCTGCGTGATGTGCGGTGCGCTCGAGAAGACGTTCCAGCACCGCCGCGCGGTCGGCATGGGAGGCTCCCGCAACGTGCCCACCGCCGTCGACGGCCTGACGCTCTGCCTGACCTGCAACGTCGCCTGCGAGGGTGAGCTGCAGGGGAAGGCGCTCGCGAACGGCTGGAAGGTGCGCCGCTGGGTCACCGCGCCCGAGCGCGTGCCGGTCTACTTCCCGCACGAGTTCGCCTGGTACCGCCTCGAGGGCCTCAACCGGATCCGGATCTCGGCCGCCGTCGCGATGGAGATGGGCAGCTCGGTCTACGGCGACGAGTGGATGCAGTGGCGGCTCCGCGAGATCGGCGGTGTGGCATGAGCACGATGCCGACCTACGCGATGACGTACGTCGTCTACTGGCCCGAGGCTGGCGTGCTGAAGGTGGGGCGCGCGTGGCGCTTCCACCGGGTGCAGATGATGACCCGCTCCGGCGGGCACATCGTCGTCCTCGCCCGCGGCACCGACAAGACATGGGAAGCCGAGGCGCTGCGGACGCTGCGCCGCTGGTTCCCGCAGGCATTCAGCAACGAGGACGAAGCGCGCGAGCTGCTGTTCATGGGCCGCGGGTGGACCGAGTGCTTCGAGGTCGACGAGCACCACCTGCAGCTCGCCGTCGACCTGTGTTTCGAGGGATTCGCGAGAGGGAACGATCAAGGTGTCAACGAAGAACGTGCAACGGAAGATCAGCGCGGAGGATCTGCAGTTCCCCGGGTACCTGCGAGCCCCGATGGTCGCGAAGCCGACGGCGATCGGCCTGTGGCTGCACACCGACGGCCTCGGCCGCCGCGAGGTGGTTCCGGAGCTGCTCGCGGCCGCGATCTATCCCGGCGAGGCGGCGACCGACCTCGTGCTGGAGCATCTGCTGATGCTGGACGAGTCCGGGTTCCTGGACTTCTACCAGGCCGACGGGACCGAGTACCTGGTGCTGCGGCGCCCGCTGAGGGTGGACGCGCGCCTCGCGTGGTCGAACTGCCCCGATCCGCCTCATCGCGAATCTTCGCGAACGTTCGCGGCTGTGGGGGGAGCGCGGGCGAGAGCGGGGGAGCGGGTGCGTGCCGAGCAGGCCGAGCGGGCGTCGGAGTGGGCGCAGTGGGCGGACGAGCACGAGAGCAAGCCCCGGCCGCCTCGGAGACCTCTGCTGCTGGATGCTCCGCCCATCGGATGCCCCGATCACCCCTTCGGCAGGTTCAAGGACTGCGGACCATGTGGCACCGCGCGCCGGCGTCACGATCGCTGGGTCCAGGAGGCCCGCTACGGCGAGCAGAGGACCGAGTACGAGCAGACCCAAGAGACAGAGGAGCCCTGGGATGGAAAGCCGTTCTGACGCCCTCGCTGACTTCGTCGAGATGACCGTCACGAGGTTCACGAAGGACCAGCGCTTCCGGTTCCGCCTGATGGCGGAGGCCGATGAGACCCCGCGGGAGACCGCACGCAAGATCGCTGCCGAGGCACACGCCGCGGCACTGAGGAGGACAGCATCATGAGCAGCAAGACGGTCTATCTGCACCTGAGGAAGGGTCCCAGCTATGGGGGCTTCTCGGTCGTGAAGCTCGCGAAGACACGAGATGCGGTGACGCGTGATGGCGACGTCGTCATGCCGCTCGAGATCGAGCTGCCGCACGACTTCTTCGAGCGCGCCGCGATCCGGGTGCACCTCGAACCGATGACGGGGGAGAAGCGCTGATGGCCGGCGAGACCGTCATCACCGTCGTCGGCAATCTCACGGCCGACCCCGAGTTGCGCTACACGCAGAACGGCCTCCCGGTGGCGAACTTCACCATCGCGAGCACCCCGCGGACGATGAAGGACGGCGAGTGGAAGGACGGCGCCCCGCTGTTCCTCCGCGCGAGCGTCTGGCGAGAGTTCGCCGAGCACGTCGCCGGCAGCCTGACGAAGGGCGTGCGCGTCATCGCACAGGGTCGCCTCCGCCAACGCTCCTATCAGGACCGCGAGGGCACCCAGCGGACGGCGATCGAGCTGGAGGTCGACGAGATCGGCCCGAGCCTCCGCTACGCGACCGCACAGGTCACCCGTGCTACGTCGACCAGCGACCAGCAGCGCCCGGCAGCGTCCGCCCCGGCGCAGGAACAGCAGTGGGTGGCCTCCGAGCCACCCGCAGGAGGGGAGTGGAACCATGGCGACGACACACCGTTCTGAGCTGATCGACGAGCTTGAGAAGGCGCTGCACGATGAGGTGTACGACGGCGGGCTGGGTGCGCTGCCGCCGGATCAACTCACGGACTACGTGCGGAGGTTGGCGGTGACCGCGGCGAAGGTCGCGGAGGAGGTGCACACCCCGACCGACGACGAGTACCTCCGCACCCCGGATCCGCAGGGCGAACCGTCCGACGCGCAGGAGCAGCTCGCCGAAGCGCTCTACCTGCTCGACCCGATGAAGGACGATGTCAACCCGCTCGGTGACGGAACGTACGACGACAGCGAGATCGTGCCGTGGGAGCGGTTCGTGGAGCGCGATCCCGAGTGGCTGCATCCGCCGTCACCCCGGTGCCGTGGGACCGCGTGGGCGGGTGCATCGGTCCCTGCGGCCCCGAGGGATGGTATCCGCCCCGCCGGGTGCAGGTGACGCAGGAAGGGACAGAGGCGTGAACTCGCTATCCGCGTTCCGGATGCTGGCCAGCGATGTGCTTGGGCTTCAGAGAACGGTCGCGAGGCGCCGTAAGCGTCTCACCGCCGTCGTCAGCCCAGTGTTCGGTGGCGTCCCGATCGGACCTATCGTCTGCGGCCGCACGGGCAGCTTCCTCCTCCTTCCCGCTTCGGCCGATGATCTCGCGGATCTTCTCTCCGGTCGCTCCCGTCGCGCTTTCAACGGCCGTGGTCGCATCGTTGACTTTGCGTTCGACCGCGTCCACCACGCGCTGGGTGAGGTGCGAGGCGCCTTCAGACGCCGTCTTGATGTGGTCTCCAACAGACATGGCATTGCTCCTTCGTTATCTCCGCCGGGATCGGCGGAGCACGTTCAGGGCCCGGAGGGGCCCTTACGGCTGCGGTTCCTCAAGAGCCCGAAGATCACAGTGCCGACGAACAGGATGATTCCGATGATTGCCAGCCAGAGCAGGCCCTCGATGGCGAAGCCGACAACGGCCAGGATGGCCCACACGATGAGCAAGATGACGAGGACGGTCCACATGTTGTTCACGCTACGCGCATCCGCACCCGATGGATACGGGTTCTGGATTCAGCCCAGGAAGCGCATCAAGATGATGACTCATCGCATGGTCATCACCGAGCCGGATCCTGCGCTGACGTCAGCGGAAGGAACCGACGATGTCTGACCGCTACTGCATCCGCGGCTGCAAGATCCGGGGTGAGCACTTCGCAACCTGTACCCGCAGCGGCGAGGCCTATAAGGGCGACGACCCGTGTCCTGGCTGCGCCCAGGTAGATGCTCGGGACGGTGTGCTCATCTGCGACCGCTGCTACCGGACCCTGCGGCGTCACCTCGAGGACGCGGCCGACGTCGTCGGGCACCTCCGTTCGATCGCGGACCCGACCAAGGCTGCGGTCTTCGATCGGATCCGGGTGCAGTCCTCGTCGGTCGAGATCCCCGCGCCCGTGGCCGCCGACCTCATCGACGCCTCGAACGACATCACGACGACGCTGAACATGTGGGCGAACCACGTCGCGGGGGAGGACCGACCGGGCGCGGGCCTCGCCGCCGGCGCGATGGCGGATGCCGCGCACGACGTCGTCCGCATGGCCGCCGACGTGATCCTCGACGAGCTCGACGACCTCGCGAACGACTCGCACCAGATCGAGGCGCTCTGCGAGGGCGTCATAGTCGTGCACCAGGGCGCCCCGGACGTGTGGACCGTCGCCGACGCCGCGGTGCGCTGGCCGCTCGAGGACTCGCCCCGGTGGGCGCAGGCTCCATGCCCGGAGTGCGACCTGATGGCCGTGCGCGTCCAGCCCGGCCGCAATGGCCGCCCCTCGCGGTACCGGTGCACGACACCCGAGTGCGACTGGGAGGCGAACTCGAACGACGACGGCGGCCTCTGGGCGTCTGTCTTCGCCGAGCCCGCACCGCCCGAGATCCGCCCGCACGACCCGAGCCTGCTCACCCTGGTCGACGCTGCGCGCCTCGTGCACCGCGAACCCGGCACCGTGCGCGGCTGGGCGAAGGCGGGGGACCTCGAGCAGCACCTCGGCCGATACCGCATAGATGATGTGCTCGCGGTGGCGGCGCGGAAGAAGGGAGGGACCACATGAAGACCTGGCTCACGCTGGCCGAAGCCGCCGAGCGGATCCGAACCGACGGCACCGCGAGGGCTTCCGCTGAGCGTCGCATCCGCCGATGGGTCGACGCTGGCGAGCTCAAGCCGATCGCCGGACGCTTCCTTGTGGTGGACGTGCTCGCCGCGGAAAAAGCTATGAGGAGCCGTCGTGGGCGTCCTCGTAAGGCGGCGAGCAAGGGCGGGACCGGGTCGCCGGCGGGCTGAGCAGGGCGTGGGGACGATGCGCAGGTCAGCAGTCAGATAGGGTGCACTCATGAGTGTGCTGAGTCGCGCCTACTTCATCCCGCATGAGCCTGTCGGGTCTCGCTGCTACGGCGCGCTGCTCGCAGACGGAGGGGCGGTGCTGCACGAGTGGGACTACGTGGAGGCGGCTCGCAGCGAGATCGGCGATCTCCACGCGAACAATCTGGATCCCGCCCTCACCGAGGCCGAGCAGAAGGAGTACGCGAGCCAGCTGATGCTCTTGATGCACAAAGCAAAGACGGGACAAGTGCGGTTCGTGGGGCGCGATGCCGAGGGGAATATCGTTGGACGCACCCTGGTTGAACTCAAACCACGGCTGCCCCAGGTTCGTGCCGCTTTTGGTCGCAGGCCGCGACTCCTCCGTCTCTACCTTGGGGAGCCTGCGATCCATCCGAGGAAGTTGCTCGCCCTCAGGCTTGCCACGAAGGAAGATTCGGCTGCAGGTTTGGATGAACAAGACGCTGACATCGCGGAAGCCAAGGCCCGGGCTGAGGCCTGGTGCTCCGGAACTGCGTAGCGGGTAGGCTGATGCTTAGGAAGGAGCGGGTGACATGGTGAAGCACGCAGCGCGACGGCGCAACGTTCGCAACGACCTGGCCCACACGGAAGACCTTTTTGGGTGGTCTTCACAGTGCAACGTCGCTCGGCACGATGCCTTCTTCGACACCTTCGTCGTAGCGATCGAGAGAGCAGGCGTGCCGCGCGCGGAAGTCGCGAGGCGGCTTGGTATTTCCTCCGACGAGCTTGAGGTTGTGATCTCTGGCCAGACTGACATGACGCTGACCGAGCTCCGCATGCTCTCTTCGGCCAGTGAGCTGGTGATCGACTTTCACGTCGAGGCGGCTGCAGTCGAACAGAGCCGAATGAGCCGTCAGCATCTCAGCGACTTGATCTTCGTCGTCCACGAATCTGCAAATCGCGGAGTGTCCTGGGAGAACGACACCAAAGACATGGTGGCGGTAGTTCAAGCGAAGGTCGCATCGTCGTGACGTTGCGCCTGGAAAACGTTGGGGTCGTGCGGTTACGAGGGACCACAGTGGACCCCGAAGACGACGAGACGGTTGTCTGGAACATAACGATCATTGACAAGCAACTGAGCAACTCGTCCTCCAAAACTAGGCCGGTTTTCGGCTTGCTTCGTGCGTCCTCGGAGAATGGATGGGCAGAAGTTGAGGTGAGTGCTGGTCTTGTGGGTTCGAAGAAGGGCACGGAGGAGTCGCTCAAGCGAGACATCGTCGAAAGTGGTGCAGCTGAGAACCTCTACGACTTCGCTCGTGTGCACGTTCAGACCCTGCTTGCTCAGGTGCGCTCCGATCAGTACATCGGTCTTGCAGCGCCGGAACCCCAGCTCCGCTTCATCAGTAGGCAGGAGTTCGACAAGCTCGCCGCCGACAAGGAGGCCTAAGGGCTGCAGCGCCGCGCGTGGGCGGCACCGTGAAAAGTGTCAAACGTGTCCGACGCATATGTTAAGCTGTGCTTGCACCTGAACTATGACCGAAGCCTCGCCGATCCGGCGGGGCTTTTCGCGTCAGAGAGCGTCCGCTGTGACTTGTAGTGCGACGAGGATTACGCCCGCTGTTGACGTCAAGATCAGAACCCATTGCCGACGGAGATCGGCAGCCCGCGGAGCCTGCGGCCGGTTCTGTTTGTCGAAACCTCCGATGGTGCCGATCGACGGATCGAGGCCATTCGCCTCCATAAGTCGATGGCGCCTGCCGTTGAGTTCGTTCACGCGTCGGTCGTACTCGACTGCACCGAGCTCCTTGATAGTGAGAGCGGAGCGGAGGGGTTGGTACCAGCGGTCTATCCGGTCGTATGCCCGGACGTGGCTGGCCGCGCGTGTGTATTCGATGACCATCGAGAAGGCCACGTACAAGGAACCGGCGATCGGTACGACCGCAGCGAAGAACGCGAGCATGCGCTGATCGTATCCAGCCCACAGGTCGGGGGTAACGCTCCTGGCCTCACCGACTGCACTAGGCGGGTGCCTCGGATGACTCCCGGTGCCCGGGGCGCCCGCTTCCAGACTCTCGGGGGTGGGTAGTGGCAACCGCCCCAGCGAACGCGAACGGCCATCGTCGCCGGCAGGTCCGCATCCGTGTCCTCCGCGAGGAGCATGTGTGCGCACTGTGCGACCGGGCCGTAGACAAGTCGCTGACGATGACCCCCGGTGCTCATGGCCCGAGGTGTGGGGGAGCGGGGTGCGCGGGCTGTGTCCCTCACCCGATGCGTGCCGAGGTCGACGAGGACGTGCCCCGCGCTCGTGGAGGCTCGCCGTACGACCGCGCGAACACCCGTCTAATGCATCGCAAGTGCAACAGGTGGAAGGGCACCATGACTCTTGCGGAGGCCCGGAGGAAGCTGCACGAGGCCGCCGAGAGCGCAGCGAGCCGGATCATCACGAACCTCGTGGCCTGGTAGCCCTCGACGAGGAAGGGGAGACCTGATGCGCGTCACCGACTGGCTGATCCGTAACCGAGACGCTGCAGCGACGACATGGCTCACCCGAGACCGGTTCGCTCGACAGCTCGACTCCGATCACCCTCACGCCGATATGTTCCGAGCGCATGCCACGAAGGCCCGTCGACGCCTCGCCTGGTGGGACTTCGCTCTCGGTGTGTGGACCCGAGGCGGCACCCGCCGCCGCTGACGGCCCCCGGGGGCCACCCCCTCCCCCCGCCGTCCCCGGCCCTCCCGGAGGCATAGGGCCGATCTCTCCCCGGGAACTTTCCACTTTCCAGGGGGTGACACCGCATGGCCTCATCCAACGCCCCGCTGCGCGCGGTCGGCGCCCCGAAGTCCGCAGGATCCCGCGGCAAGACCGCCTACACCGAAGCGTTCAAGCGCGACGCTGTCGAGAAGGCGCGGGCTGCAAAGTCGATTTCACAAGTGGCAACTGCTCTCGGGGTGTCCCGGCCGACGCTTCGGAAGTGGATGGATGCCGCCGCGCCCCCGCCGATGACCCTCGTCGAGGCCGCCCGCTCCGGTAACCGGAAGGCGTTCCTGCAGGCGCTCCGCGACGAGCTGGCGCAGAAGATCGCCGAGGGCATGGCGCCGCGCGACCTGCCGCCGAACGTCCGACTCCTGGACGCGACGATGCGCGAGCTCGACGAGATCGAGGCGCGTGAGTCCGAGGAGGCCGCTGATGCCGCGTCCGCGCCCGACGAAGACCTCGACCCCGACGACCTCTGAACGGAAGCTGTCGGACGTCGCGAAGCACCTCGTCGTGCCGTCCGGAATCAAGACCACTGGCTACCCGGCGGTCGAAGCCCAGTGCCGAAAGATGGGCGTCCAGCACGACCCCTGGCAGAAGGGCCTCGCCCGGGCGATCCTCGCCAAGCGCGCCAACGGACTCTACGCCGCAGGCATCGGCGGCGTGCTCATCTCGATCTGCCGCCAGGTCGGCAAGACGTTCTCGATCGGCACCATCGTCTTCGCGCTGTGCATCCTGTTCCCCGGCATCAAGGTGCTCTGGACCGCACATCACTCCGCGACCTCCGACGAGACTTTCGAGACGCTGTCCGCGCTCGCCCGTCGCCGCCGCATCGCCCCCTACATCGCCCACAACGGCATCCGGCAGGGCAACGGCAAGCAGCGCATCAAGTTCGCCAACGGCTCTCGCATCATGTTCGGCGCTCGCGAGCACGGCTTCGGCCGAGGCATCCCAGGCGTGACGATCGTCGTATTCGATGAGGCGCAGATCCTCAAGGCCAAGGCGCTCTCCGACATGATCCCGGCGGCCAACACCGCCAAGAACCCGCTCATCATCTACATGGGCACCCCGCCCAAGCCCGACGACCCCGCCGAGGTGTTCCGCGCTCGCCGCAAGAAGGCGCTCGCCGTCAAGGAGCAGCGCGCGAAGGGTGAGGCCGTTGACTACGACACACTGTACGTCGAGGTCGGCGCGGACGCCGGCGAAGACGTCGAGGACCGCGCCACGCTCGAGAAGGCCAACCCGTCCTTCCCCCACCGCACCCCCTGGGAGGCGATCCTCCGCCTCCGCGAGAACCTCACCGACCCGAGTGACTGGGCGCGCGAGGGCCTGGGCATCTGGGACGAGGAGGAGGTCGGCGGCTCCCGCGAGATCACCGCGGAGGAGTGGCAGGCCACCGAGGTCGAGTCGGTCCCGCAAGAGGGGCTGCGCGCGCTCGGCGTCGCGTTCTCCGCCGACGGCACGCGCGTCGCCGTGGCTGGGGCGCTCAAGCACGGTGCGAGCAGTCACCTCGAACTCATCGACGCGAACACCGGATCCCTCGAGGACGGCATCGGACCGCTGGCCGACTGGATCGCGCTGCGCGCTCACACGATCGCGCAGGTCACCATCTCGGGACGCGCGGGCGCCGACGCGCTGGCGCTCGCGCTGCGTGAGCGGAAGGTGTCGGCGAAGGCGATCCGCGTCGCGTCGACTCCGGAGTACTTCGCGGCGTGCTCGATGCTCCCCGACGCGGTGCGCGGCAAGACCGTCACACACCCCGCAGCCCCGGAGGGCGACCTCCTCGATGCGTCGGTGGCGGTGTGCGACAAGAAGTTCCGCGGAACCGCCGGCGCCTGGGGATGGGCAGCGACCACCCCCGACGGTGACGAGACACCGACTGAAGCGATCAGCCTCGCCCTTTGGGGCGTGCGCACAACAAAGCGCCGACCCGGCAAGAAGCAGGAGGTGATCTGAGTGATCGCGTCATCGACCTACCTGGACGGCATCACCCCGCAATTCATGCAGGGCGTCACCGACCAGGAGCTCGACATCATCCGCGGCCTGGTCGCCGTCTGGGCGAAGAAGCGGCCCCGCAACGTGCTGCGCAGTGTCTACTTCGACGGCAAGATGCCCTTCCGCGACCTCGGTATCGGTGTGCCGCCGCAGATCCTCCGCAAGGTCAAGGCCACCCTCGGGTGGCCCGCCAAGGCCGTCACCAAGCTCGCCGAGCGCAGCGTCTTCGATGCGTTCGTCGCGCCGAACAGCACGAGCGACCCGTTCGAGATCTCCGGACTCCTCGACGCCAACCGGTTCGACCTCGAACTGCCGCAGGCGATCGAGTCGGCCTACAAGCACTCGTGCGCGTTCATGACCACCACGCTGGGGGACACCGAAGCCGGCGACCCGGACGTGCTGATCATGGCGCGCTCGGCCGAGTGGTCCGCGGGGACATGGGACAAGAAGCGGCGCGTCGTCTCGGCGATGCTCGCCATCACCGACGTCGACCAGGACGGCCGCCCCACCGGCATGGACGTCCTCCTGCCCGACGTCGTGCTCATCTGCCGGCGCCGCCCCTCCGGCGCCTGGCTCACCTCCCGACAGGAGAACCCCCTCGGCGAGGTGCTTGCCGAGCCGCTCGCGTGGAGCCCTCAGCTGGACCGGCCGTTCGGCCGCTCCCGCATCTCCCGCCCCGTCATGGCGATCACCGACAACGCGATCCGCTCTGTCGTCCGCGGAGAGGGCGCCGCGGAGTTCTTCGCCGCCCCGCGCATGATGGCCCTCGGCGTCTCCGAGGACGCATTCAAGTCGGGCAAGTGGCAGGCCGCGATCGACCGCTGGTTCGCCATCGGCCGTGACGAAGAGGGCGAGCTGCCGAAGGTGGAGCAGCTGCCGCAGATGACCATGCAGCCGCTCATCGAGCACTACCGCATGTACGCCAGCCAGTTCGCCGGGGAGACCGATCTGCCCATCTCCGCACTCGGCATCGTCCAGGACAACCCGCCGTCCGCGGAGGCCCTCTACGCCGCCGAGAAGGATCTCATCGTCGCCGCGCGGGCATCGAACCGCGTGCTCGGGGCAGCGCTCCGCCGTGTCGCGCAGCGCGCGGTGATGCTCCGCGACGAGATGGACAAGCCGTCGGACGAGTTGCGCGGGCTCCGGCCGACGTGGGTCAACCCGGCCTTCACGTCGCCGACCACGGCCGCGGCCGCGCTCAGCCAGCTCGTGAGCGTGTTCCCGTGGATGGCCGAAACCGACGACGCCCTGCGCTATGCCGGGTTCGAGGAGCCAGAGATCGCGCGCATGAAGTCCGACCGCACCAAGGCGGGCGGCGCGGGCGTACTCGAGCGGATCTTGGCCGGGCAGACCCCGAAGGCCGATGCCGCCCCGGCTCCCGCCGGTCAGCCGCAGGCAGCAACCGGCGACGACCCCGCGGCGCTCAAGGCGAAGTTCGACGCCCTCGGCACGGCCATCCGCGCCGGCGTCGACCCCGACGACGCAGCGAACCGACTCGGCCTCGCCGGGATCCGGTTTACCGGAGCGACCCCGGTCGCGCTGCGCCTGCCGAAGGACGACGCAGACCAGCTCGAAGAGAGGTGACCATGACGACGCGCGCCGACGTGACTCGACTGTCCGCGGCGCAGCGTCGTCTGGTCACCCTCGCCCAGACCGAGCTCACCGGGTACTTCGCCACCCTCGACCTCACCCGGCCCGAGGCGGTCCGCGACGCACTTCTGGAGATCGTCCCGCTCCTCGTGCGCGAGCACGGGGATCTCGCCTCGGTCGCCGCCGCGGAGTGGTACGAGCAGATGCGGCCGGGCGTCGGCTTCAACGCCCGCGTCGCACCCGCCGCCGCTGCCGACCTCGTACAGGGCTCGACCCGAGCGCTCGCGGGCGGGCTGTTCACCGACGACCCCGCGTCCGTCCTCGGCGGCCTCGCGGGCGCGGTCCAGCGCCACATCACCTACTCGGGACGCACCACCATCGCGCTCAACTCCATGCGCGACCCCTTGCGACCCCGATTCGGGCGCGTTCCCACCGGGGCCCAGACCTGCGCCTGGTGCGCGATGCTCGCCTCCCGCGGCTTCGTCTACGCCACCGCCCAGACAGCGGGCGAGATCGCCGACCACTTCCACGACGACTGCGACTGCCAGATCGTCTCCCTGTTCGACGCAGACGCATCGCACATCGAGGGCTACGACCCCGACCAACTCTTCGACCGGTACGAGCAGGCCCGAGCCGCCGCAGACAGCAGCGACCCGAAGGCGATCGCCGCCGCCATGCGGCGCATGTTCCCGGACGAGTTCACCGACGGCGTGCACGAGCACGACGCCTAAGACCACCCGCCGCCGTGGCGGGTTCACGCCGACCCGAGCGGTCAATCGGGGCGAAAGAGGAACGGCTATGGATTTCCCCATCACCATCGACTCCCAGGACAAGTTCGACGACCTCGTCAAGGACCGCCTCGCGCGGGAGAAGACGAAGGTCGACGAGGCCCTGCAGCGAGCCACCGACGCCGAGACGGCGAAGACGGCCGCCGAGCAGGAGCGCGACACCCTCAAGACGCAGGTCGGCGACCTGCAGACGAAGGTGACCGGCTTCGAGTCGAAGACGCAGCTGGACACCTGGCGCGCCGACGTCGCCAAGGCGAAAGGCGTGCCCGCGGACGTGCTGCGGGGAACGACCAAGGAAGAGCTCGAGGCCCACGCCGACGAGATCAAGCCGCTCATCAAGACCCGAGGACCGGTCCTCCCGGACCCCGGCAAGACCCCTGAGAACACCCCGACCGGGGACGAAGCAGAACGCGCCACCGTGCGGCAGCTCTTCGGCTCCGGCGAGGACTGATCGCTTCTGAAAGGAGCACCATCATGGCAGTATTCGGCACCGCGGACGCGAAGGTTCTCATGCCTCGCACCATCGCGGACGGCATGATCAAGGAGACGAAGAGCCTCTCGACCGTGGCGCGACTGTCGGCCCGTGAGCCGATGCGCTTCGGTGAGGTGGACTTCATCACCTTCAACGACTTCCCGAAGATGGAGTACGTCGAGGAGGGCGGCAACAAGGCCTCCACGTCGACTGGCTTCGGCGCGGTCACGGCCAAGCCCCACAAGGGCCAGGTCACCCTCCGCTTCAACGAGGAGGTGCAGTGGGCCGACGAGGACCACCAGCTCGGCATCCTCCGCGAGGTCGGCGACGCCGGTCAGGTCGCGCTCTCGCGAGGCCTCGACCTCGGTCTGTTCCACCGCATCAACCCGCTCAGCGGCTCGGTGATCACCGGATGGGACAACTACGTCACCGCCACCACGAAGCGCGTCGAGCAGGATACCGCCGACGCTGACGACGACTTCCGCGCCGCCGTCGGTCTCCTGATGAGCGCCTCGAAGCAGGTCAACGGTGCCGCCATCGACCCGAAGTTCGCGTGGGCTCTCGCGAACCTCAAGCGTCGCGACGGCGCGGGCGAGACCTCCGACATGCGGTACCCGCAGCTCGGCTTCGGCACCGACGTGAAGGACTTCAGCGGCGTGCCGACCGCTCAGGGTGACACCGTCTCCGGTGTCCCCGAGGCGGCCGACACCGGCGTGCGCGCCATCGTCGGTGACTTCCGCAACGGCATCCGCTGGGGCGTTCAGCGCGAGCTGCCGATCGAGATCATCCGCTACGGTGACCCGGACGGCCAGGGCGACCTCAAGCGGAAGAACCAGATCGCCCTCCGCCTGGAGATCGTCTACGGCTGGTACGTCTTCACGGACCGCTTCGCCGTGATCGAGGACAAGGTCGCGTGATGACCGAGTCCATCCGTCTCACGCACAGCCGCACCGGGGTCGTCGTCAACGTCGACCCCGGCACGCGCGCCGGCCTGGACCGCGAGTGGGTCGAGGAAGGCGAAGAGCTCGACGAGTTCCTCCGCGACCTCGTCGAGCCCGTCGAGCCGGTCGAGCTGGTCACGCCCGTCGAGCCGGTCGAGCCGGTCACGCCCGTCGAGCTGGTCGACCCGGAGGAGACGCCGGAGCCTCCGGCGGGCAACGCTTCCCGCGACGAGTGGGTGGCGTTCGCCAAGGAGATCGGCATCACCGTCGACGACTCCGCGAAGCGCGACGAGATCCGCGCGCAGGTCGAGCAGCTGCTCGACGCCGACGACGAGTCCGGCGAGTAACAGAAGGGGGTGGGCCGAATGGTCGAACCGTTCGCCGACAAGGCGTACTACGAGGAGAACTTCGGCACACCCCCGGCCGCGATCGCGGGCCGGCTCGACAAGGAGCTGGCCCGCGCATCGCGGTACCTGCGCGCCGAGTGCCCCGGCATCGACGGACGCCTCCAGCTGTGGGCCATCGACCCCACCGCCGACGGCGCGATCGATCCCGACCTGGCCGCCGACGTCGTCTGCGAGATGGTCAAGACCGCGGCCGCCTCGGCGGGAGACGGCATCGAGACTTCGCAGATGGCCGCCGGTCCGTACTCCCAGTCGGTGAAGTACATCAACCCCTCCGGCGACCTGTTCCTCACCAAGAAGCAGCGCCGCCTCCTCGGCTACTCCGCCCAGCAGGCCTTCACCGTCAGCATGGCCCCGGCCTACCGCGACGACCCGCTCGCCGACCTCGGGCTGGTCGACCGATGATCGGCGAGACCGTCACCGTGCTGCGCCGCATCGACGGCGCGGAGAACGCGCACGGCGAGCCGACCCAGACACTCGTCGAGACCGACGTCGACGACGTGCTCGTGGCCCCAGGCCCCCGCGCCGACGTCCCCGACACCGCGCGGCCCTACGGCACAGTCGTGGCCTGGAACCTCCACTTCCCCAAGACCTTCACCGGCTCACTACGCGGGGCACTGATCCGCGTTCGCGGCCAGGCGCCGTGCAAGGTGATCGGCGACCCGC
Source organism: Microbacterium sp. K36 (assembly GCF_004794355.1). Classification (NCBI taxonomy): domain Bacteria; kingdom Bacillati; phylum Actinomycetota; class Actinomycetes; order Micrococcales; family Microbacteriaceae; genus Microbacterium; species Microbacterium sp. K36. Next base: position 23,569 of record NZ_SSDN01000048.1, read on the forward strand.
AACCATTCACCGCCGAGAACACCCCGACCCGCTGGTGGCTACCGGTCGAGGTCGAACGCTCCGACGGGTAGGTGATGGCCGTGGCTCAACGCATCCCCGTGCGACTCAACCTGCCCGGGCTGAACACCATCATGCGGTCGCCCGAGGCGCGGGCCATCGTCGATAGCACCGGACAACGCATGGCGGCGGCCGCAGGCGACGGCTTCGAGTACGTCGCCGCACCCCACCGCTGGGTCGCCCGCGGGTACGTCCAGCCCGCCAACGCCCGCGCGATGCGCGAGCAGGCCCGCACCGCCGCGCTCGAGCGCGCGCTCGGGCAGATCAAGGGCAGCGGAAAAAGCTGACCGACCCGACGAGAGGAGTCGGCATGTCGTTCCCCGACATCGAGGCGATGGTCCGCCAGTTCCTCCTCCCGATAGCCGCACCGCACAAGGTCGTGGTCATCGTCCCGGCGGACCGTCCCGGAACCTTCGTGCGCCTTTTCCGCAACGGCGGCGCCGCGTCGAACCGCATTGTCGACCGGCCACAGGTCACCGTCGAAGCCTGGGCGCCGGACTCCGCCACCGCCTCCGACCTCCTCAACCGGTGCCGCACTGCACTGCTCAACGACCTCGCCCGGCTCCCGCTCGTGCGCGGCGTCGATGAGATCAATGGCCCCTACTGGACACCCGACCCCGACAGCGAGACGCCGCGCTACCGCCTGACCGTGCAGATCACGGTCCGCGCTCGCAGGGCGTAACCCCGAACCCGGCGACCGGCACCAGGCCGACCGTCACCAGCGCCGGTCATGTCCGGCTCAACCCCAAGGAGACACACTCATGACCGTGAACGCGAACAACGCGCGGATCTTCGGATCCGACAACGACGCGATCTACCTCGCCCCCCTCGGCACCACGCTGCCGACCAGCCTCGACGACGAGCTCGACCCCGCGTTCGAGGACGTCGGCTGGCTCAACGGCGACGGCATCACCGAGTCGCTCACCGGCTCCGTCGAGAAGTCCCGCGGCTACCAGGGCAACGGCGTCGTCCGCACGCGCATCAGCGAGCCCGGCACCACCGTCGCCTTCGTCGCACTCGAGACCAAGAAGCAGACCAACGAGCTGCGCTACGTCACGAAGGCATCCACGACGACCGCCGGAGTCCGCAAGACGACCCGCGGATCCGGGCAGCGCGTCGTCAAGCGCGCCTGCGTGATCGACAAGTTCGACAGCGACGACGTCACGATCAAGGAGCGCGACGTCATCGAGGTGCTCGAGATCAGCCCGAACGGCGACCGTGTCGCCACGAACGCCGACATCGCCATGTACCCATTCCTCGGGGAGATCATCGGCGACTACGACCACTACGAGACGGATCTCGAAGCGGCCGAGGGCGCTGGCGCTCAGGGCTTCGCTGCCATGTCCGCTCCCGACGAGTCGTGGACGGTCTCGCAGCTGAAGACCTACGCGGCCGACAACGAGATCGACCTCGCGGGCGCGACGCTCAAGGCCGACATTCTCGCCGCCGTCGAGTCCGGCGCGACCGCGACCGACGCGGGCGAGACCACCCCGGATGCCGCCACCGGCACTGCGGGCGAGACCAGCGCCACGGACACCTCCGCGGCGTGACCTACCGGTGGGCGGCGTTCGTGACCCCGACGCCGCCCACCTCACCAACCACCCCGGGGTCAGATAGGGGTCAACCATCATGGCAACACCGAAGAAGCCGCAGGACCACCAGTCGAAGAAGCAGAAGCCGATCGACGTCGAGATCGAGATCGCCGACCCGACCGAGGAGGAGCCCGAGCGCGTCCGCAAGGTTCCCGGCAAGCAGGTCACCGTCGACGGCATCGACGTCCGCGTGCCCGACGAGGCGCTCGACGACTTCGAGCTGCTCGACGACATTCGCGGCGTCCAGGACAGCAACGACGTCTCCCGCATGCCGTCGCTGCTGCGCCGCCTCGTCGGTGACGACTACCGCCGCATCCTCGACGAGATGCGCGATAAGAGCACCGGACGCGTGCCCGCCGGCAAGGCCTCGGAGTTCGTCTTCGCCGTCTTCCAGGCGCTCAACCCTTCCTCCTGAAGCTCGCGAACGCCCTCGCGCACCACGAGGGCGCTCTGCGGGCATCGCTCCAATCCGAATACCACCTGCGGCTCCTCCCGAGTGGGAAGGGCCGCACTGATCCGCCCCGCTCCATCGCCGAGCTCAGCGACTACGTCGAGCACCTCCCGTCCGGGTGTGCGCTCGGCCGCGAGCTCGGCGGTGAGGGTGCACTCTCGGTCGAGGCGCAGCTGCTTCGAGAGGTCGAGTTCACCATCCGCCGCGTCTCCTTCCAGGAGGCCGGAGGCAAGGGCACGCCTCCCAAGCCGCTCGAACTGCCGAAGCCCGCGCACGAAGCACGCGCCGAGGCCGCCGAGATGGACGAGAAGCTGCGCCGCCACCAAGCGCGCGCCGCTCGCCGCCGCGCCTGACCGCTCGACGAGGCACAGCCCCGGCATCCGCCGACCGGCTGTGCCTCGTCGAGCATCCGCCACGCCCCTGGGGCGTCCTACCCGAGGGAGTCGCCGTGGCAACCGCTGTCGAGATCGCGAACGCGTACGTCGCCCTGACGGTCAAGGCCCCCGGTGCGAAGCGCGAGGTCGAGAAGGCTCTCGGCAGCGCGACGGGAGCCGCCGACGGTGCGGGCCGCTCGATCGGCGATCGCCTCGTCGCCAGCGCGTCGAAGGTCATCAAGGTCGGCAGCGCGACTCTGGGCGCTACGCTCGCCGCCGGCATCGGCACCGCCCTGTGGAAGGGCTTCTCCCGACTCAACGCGATCGACACCGCTCGCGCCAAGCTCACCGGACTCGGCAACGACGCCGGCTCCGTCGAGCAAATCATGAAGAACGCGCTCACGTCCGTGCGCGGAACCGCCTTTGGTCTCGGCGACGCCGCCACGGTGGCCGCGCAGGCGGTCGCCGCTGGCATCAAGCCCGGCCGCGACCTTGAGGCCGTGCTCAAGACCGTCGCGAACACCGCGGCTGCCGCAGGCACCGACCTCGGCGAGATGGGCTCCATCTTCTCCAAGGCGATGTCGCAGGCCAACGGCATCCAGAACGACGTCCTCAGCCAGCTCGCCGACAAGGGCATCCCGATCTACGCCGCGCTCGGCAAGCAGCTCGGCGTCACCGCGGGCGAGGTCTTCAAGCTCGCCTCCTCCGGCAAGATCAACTTCGACCAGTTCGCCGCCGCGGCCACCGCGGCCGCGGGAACCGTCGCGTCGGAGATGGGCAACACCGTCGGCGGCTCGTGGGCGAACTTCATCGCCTCACTCGGCCGCATCGGCGCCGGACTCCTCGGCGGCGTTTTCCCGCAGATCGCCCCGGCGCTGCAGGCCATCACAGCCGCCTTCGGCCCGCTCGAAGACATCGCCGGGCAGGTGGGCGACAAGATCGGCCAGGTGCTCGCGCCCGCCGCCGAGTGGTTCGTCCGCGCGCTGCAGGGCAAGGTCGACGTCAGCTGGATCAGCGAGCTGTGGACCACGCTGTCGCCGGTCGCGATCCTCTTCCGGTCGCTCGAGCCGATCCTGCCAGCAGTGCTGCAGGGATTCTCCGAGATGGGATCGGCCATCGGCAACGCGCTCGTGCCCGTGCTTCCTGCGCTCGTGTCGCTGATGAACGCACTCGTCCCGCTGCTGACCACCGCCCTCGTGGCGGTTCTGCCCATCGTGGTCGGCCTGGTTCAGGCGCTTTCTGGTGCGGTGTCGTTCCTTGCGCCCGTGCTCATCGGGGTAGTGACCGCGGTGGTCGACTTCGTATCTGCCAACGCCGACTGGATCTCTGGTCTCGCGGTTGCTGCGGCGACGATCGCTGCACTCGTCGTCGCGGCGCGCACGGCGTCGGCCGTGATGCTGGCCTGGCGCACCGCCTTCATGGGTCTGCAGATGGCCACCTACCTCTCGGGCACTGCACTCAAGGTCTACACCGGCCTCGTTTGGGCGAAGACGACTGCGACCAAAGCGGCCACGGTCGCCGCCAATCTGTTCAGGGCGGCGATGAGTGCAAACCCGATCGTGCTCGTGGCGACTGCGATCGCGGGTCTGGTCGCAGGCCTCGTGTGGTTCTTCACCCAGACCGAGCTCGGCAAGACGATCTGGCAGGAGTTCACCCGATTCCTCGGCGAGGCGTGGGCGAACATCTCCGGGTTCTTCATCGCGGCGTGGGAGAACGTCATCCAGCCGGTCTTCCAGAAGATCGGTGAGATCGCGACCTGGGTCTACGAGACGATCCTCAAGCCCGTCTTCGACGGGATCATGGCCGTCGTCTCGTTCCTCGCGGCCGGGTTCAAGCTGCAGTTCGACCTCATCGTGAACGCTTTCCGCCTCGTCGGCGCGATCGCGGCATGGCTCTGGACGAACGCCCTCCAGCCCGCCTTCGCCGCCATCGGCGCAGCGGCGGCGTGGCTGTGGGAGACGGCGATCAAGCCCGCGTTTGAGGCCATCGGCGCGGTCGTGTCCTGGCTGTGGACGACGATCATCCAGCCGGTCTTCGCCGCGATCGGCGCCGTCTTCTCGTGGGTCTGGACGAGCATCATCCTCCCGATTTCTGAGTCGATCAAGGCGGCGATCAACGCCGTCGGCGCCGTCTTCGAATGGCTCTACAAGAACATCGTGAAGCCGGTCTGGGATGGCATCTCCGGAGCGATGAAGGCTGCCTGGAACTGGATCAACGCGTACGTGTTCACGCCGTTCAAGGTCGGCGTCAGTCTCATCGGGCAGGCGTTCGAGAACGTCGCGAAGACCATCGGCACCGCGTGGGACGGCATCAAGAAGGCCGCCGCCGTGCCGATCAACTTCGTGCTCGACACCGTCTGGAACAAGGGCCTGCGGTCCTTCTGGAACGACATGGTCGGCACCCTCGGTCTCGACGACATGAAGCTCCCGAAGGCGTCGCTGGTGAAGTTCGCCACCGGTGGCGTCATGCCCGGGTACACCCCGGGCCGTGACGTGCACCAGTTCTGGTCGCCGACCGCCGGGGGGCTCGCCCTGTCGGGCGGCGAGGCGATCATGCGCCCCGAGTTCACCCGTCTCGTCGGCGGTGCCGCCGGGGTCGACGCGCTCAACGCCGCGGCCCGCAACGGGCGGCTCCCGTTCGGCGACGGAGAGGGCAACTTCTTCGGCGACGTATGGGACTCGATCACCAAGGCCGCGTCCGCCGCGTGGGAGTTCATGACGAACCCCGCGCAGGCGCTCAAGACGCATGTCATCGAGGGCATCATCCGGCCGCTCATGGGCGGGCAGAACCTCTTCGGGCGCACGGTCGGGGGACTGGCGGAGAAGACCCTGATGGGCTTCGTCGACCTGTTCAAGGCCGCCGCGCCGAAGGGCGTCGGCACCAAGGGCATGGGCTGGGAAGCGATGTGGGGCATCGTGCAGAACGCGCTCCCCGGCGCGGTGATGACGTCCAACTTCCGACCGGGAGCGAAGACGGTCAACGGCGGCCAATCGTACCACGCCCTCGGGCGAGCGATCGACATCGTGCCGGCCAGCATGGCGACCTTCAACGCGATTGCGAAGCTGTTCCCGAACGCGTCCGAGCTGATCTACACCCCGGCCGGGAACCGGCAGCTGCAGAACGGCAAGCCTTTCGCGGGCTGGTCCGAGGCCGTCAAGCGCCAGCACTACAACCATGTGCACCTGGCGATGGCCTCGGGCGGTGTCGTCCCGAAGCTGTACGACCAGGGCGGGTGGCTGCCCCACGGCGGCATGGCGGTGAACCGTTCCGGCAAGCCCGAAGCGGTCCTCAACCCGGCGGAGTCCGCGGCCCTCCGCGGTGGGCTGCGGGGTGGCTTGCAGGACGGGGACACGCTCGTGCTGGTCGTCGAGGGCACGCCCCTGACTGCGGTGGTTCGGCGCGAGATCGTCAGCGCTTTCCCGACCGCTGCCGCGGTCACGTCGCAGTTCGCTCGCTGATCCCCGTCCACTCTCAGCGGCCCTGTCCTCGGGGGCGGGGCCGCTGTCATTGAGGAGTTCGCATGGTCGACTACACGAAGCCCACCGGCTCGGCGGGGCAGCTCATCATTCGAGACGACGGCACCAACGTTTCGTTCTGGCTGTCGTGCAGCGACGGCGCGACCAACATCGGTGCGCCCGGCGCCTCGTGGTCCGGCGTCATCAATGGCGTCACGCGCTCTGGGCAGTTCACTTGGCCATCCGGGGGAGGCACTCGCCGGATCGGGGGGCCGTGGGCGGTCTCGTCGTCGCAGACTGCGTCATTCGGCATCGGCGCCACCGGCACGACCGGGCTCGGCGGGCCTTCGTCGCACTCGGCGGCCATCACACGCGCTCTTCCGGCAGCTCCTTCGGCGCTCACCGTGACCCGTGTGTCGGACACGCAGCACACGCTCAACTGGTCGCGCAACGCGACCTATTCGAGCGTGGTCGTGCAGCGTCGCACCGACGGCGGCGCATGGCAGCAGGTCGGCGCGCCCAGCGGGAACGCGTTCACGTTCACGGACACGACGACGACGGGAGACCGGAAGTACGAGTACCGTGTCGCGGGCAAGACCGCAGCTGGGCAGTCGACATGGTCGGGCATCACGACGGTCTACACGACGCCAGCCGCCCCGACGGGCATCACGGCCGCACGGTCCGGAAACGACATCGTCGTGGCCGCAGCCGGCGTTCCCCGCTACGCGACGTCCTACGACGTGATGGACGGAGCGGCGGTCGTCGCCACCGGTGTCTCGCTGCCGTTCACCCACACCGCCCCGAGCCCGTCTGCCCCGCACACGTACACCGTGCGCGGGAAGGTCGGCACCCTCGCGGGCGCGTACTCGGCACCGTCGAATACGGTGCAGCTGCTCGCCCCGCCGAACGCCGCGACGGGACTGACCCCAAACGGTGCCGTGCGCGCCGGCGACGACGTCGTGCGGGTCGCATGGACCCACAACCCTGTCGACTCCTCGGTGCAGACCGCCTACGAACTGCGCTACCGCAGCGTCGGAACGAGCACATGGACGACCCTCAGCGGCACCGCGGCTGCGTTCCGCGACCTCACTCTCACCGTGGGGCCGTGGGAGTGGCAGGTGCGCACGAAGGGCTCGCACGCGGACTTCTCGCCGTGGTCGGCGACCGCGACGGTAACGGTCATCGACCGGCCGGGTGTCGCTGTGATCCAGCCCGACACGTCCTGGGACCGCTCGGCACTCACGGTCGTCTGGTCATGGTTCCAGGCGCAGTCCCGCCCGCAGTCGGCATGGGAGATCGAGCTCTCGAACGGGACCGGGGACACCGTCGAGGTGCGTTCCGGGTCCGGGGCGGCGACCACCGTCACCCTGGGCCACCGCCTTACAGAGGGATCCTGGACGGTGCGCGTGCGCGCCGCGACAGGAGACGTGTGGTCGGTGTGGGCTGTCGAGGCCTTCACCGTCTCCTTCATCCCTCCCGCACCCGCCCTGCTCAACGCGCTCTGGGACGAGAGCGAAGGCGGCGTCACACTGTCGGTCGCGTCCGGCGACCCCGACGCCCCGGTCGCCGACCTCACCAACGTCTTCACCAATCCCTCGTTTGAAGGGCAGGCGGGGACCGTTGACCTGTACCGGAACCTCATCCGTGACCCGGACATGGTCAATCTCTCGATGTGGACCGCGACGGCCGGTGTGCTGTCTCAGGGGACCGGCAATCGACTGGTGGCGACGAGCAACGGCAACAGCACGGTGCGTCTCGGCGCGATGCAGCAGGTCGACGCGAAGTACCCGGCCGGGACCTACACGATGAGCGTGGACATGGAAGGCGCCGACGCGTCGTTGACCACGGCGCGCATCATCCTGCTGGACACCAACGGGTCCATCATCCGGGCAACGACGAGTATGCCGAAGAAGTCGGCCAGCAAGGACCGGTACGACTTCACCCTGACGGCCACAGGCGACTGGGATCGGCTCTATCTCGAGCTCATCGGGACAGGCATCCCGACTGGCGCCGTCGCGGCTTTCGGGCGTCCGATCATCGGCTTGCGCTCCATTCCCGTGCCGTTCTTCTCGGCGGGTCAAGGCGTCCCAAGTCCGGACCTGGTCGCGGTATGGGCGGGCGCAGCGAACGCATCGAACTCGATCCTCCGCGGTACCCGCCCCGCCGGAATCAACACATCGGTATCGAACGCCTACCTGTATCAGTCCACCGAGTGGGCGAGCACGGGTGGCCGGTCGGTGAAGGTGGAACCGAACGGTGGCGGCAACGCGAGTTACGGTTCGCTGCTCCTCGAGGGGCTGACCCCCTTCCAGACGTACACGGTGGTCGCGCGACTTCGTCTCCGCGAGGCGCAGACAGGAGCTCTGCACGCGACGTGGGTCCGCCAGCTCATGGTGCAGTCCAGCGACATGCCGGTCAACAACGTGTTATCCAACCGGACGCCGAACGAGGCCGGAGTCCATGAGATGCGGGTCACCTTCACCCTCGGGGCTTCGACCAGAGCGACGGTGTTCCTGATGAACGGGTCGATCTCAACTCCGATCTGGGTCGATGACGTTGTGGCGGTAGCTGGTGTCTACGCCGGCGGATACTTCGACGGCGATACGGAAGCAGTGCGCATCGGCGACGTCGTGCGGCGTCCGGTGTGGAACGGCCCGCCGCACGCTTCGACGAGCTCGACGGTCGCGTTCCCCGCCACAGTGGGGGTGCGGCTCGACCGTTCGATCGACGACGGCGAGACGTGGGAGCTCGTCGCCGACCTCACGAACACGGCGACGCTGATCGACTGGGAGTCCCTGTCGTACGGCGACACCTTGTACCGAGCGACGGCGTCAACGTCTGAGGGCGCAACCTCCGAGGTCGTCGTGATCGCCCCATCCCGTTCGGATGCCCTGTGGCTGTCCGGCGGGCCGGGGTTCGGGGTCGCCGGCCGGCTGCCGTTCGACCCGGTGGTGAAGGTCTCGGCGGGGCGTGAGCGTGCGCTGAAGCAGTACGCGGGGCGCAGGCTTCCCGTCGCGCTGTCTGGCGAGGCGCTGTCGCGCACGATCTCCGTGTCCGGTCGCACGACCGACCGGGATGACGAGACTGCCGACGTCGAGCAGCTCACGCGCATCGCGCAACTCGAGGACACCACGTTCCTGTTCCGCGACCCCGACGGGCGCCGCGTGTATGGGTCGATCGGTGAGATCCAGATGAGCCGCGAGTCCTCCACCTTCCACCCCGACGGGTGGGAAGGGCTCTGGGGGTACTCGTTCACGATGACGGAGACGGAGTCGAGATGATCCGCTGGGCCTTCGAGCTGCTCGACAGCGAGGACCGACCCCTCGGCGCCCTTGACGGGGTGACCGGGGGGTCGGGCGAGATCGTTGCCCAGAGCGCGCTCGGGGGCTCCGGGTCTCTGTCGCTGGACCGCCGCCGGGACATCGACTGGCAGTCCCACCGGGTGCAGTGCGCCTACACCGACGGAGAGCGCTCGTGGCCCGTGGGGACCTACCTGTTCACATCGCCGCGAGAGGTGCACACCGCGACCTCTGTGTCGTACGAAGTGCAGCTGTTGACGAAGATGAGTGTGATCTTCGAGGACACCGTCGAGGAGCGCTTTTCCCTCCCGGCGGGGACGGCGATCATCCAGAGCGTCGTCGCGCTCATCGAGTCGACCGGCGAGACGCGCATCGCCGCGACCGCGTCGGCCGCCGTCCTCGCGTCAGGCATGACCTGGGAAGCGGGCACGACGAAGCTCACCGTCGTCAACGACTTGCTGCAGGCGGCGGGGTACTGGTCGCTGTGGTGCGACGGGTCTGGCCTGTTCCGGGTTGAGCCGTATGTCGACCCGGCGAACCGTCCGGTGTCGTTCGAGTTCACCCACGGCGAGGCATCCGTGCACTTCCCCGAGTGGGACCGGGAGCAGGACCTCACCTCCGTGCCGAACAAGTTCGTCGCTGTGACCCAGGGCGACGAGACGGCCGCACCGCTGGTCGGTGTGGCGACGAACGAGAACCCCGCGTCTCCGTACTCCTACCAGGCTCGGGGCCGATGGATCACCGCGACCGAAGAGGGCGTGGAAGCGGCATCGCAGAACGTCATCGATCAGTACGCGGCGAAGAAGCTCACCGACGCCATGAACCCGGTCTCGCGGATGACAGCGACACACGCGATGCTCCCGCTCGACCCGAACGACCTGATCGCGTTCACCCCCGAGGACGGTGTGCGCCGCCTCGCGACGGTGCAGCGCATGGCCTTCGACTTCACCTTCGACACCGACATTCGGGCCGAATGGCGTGAGGTGTCCGCCGCGCTGGCGATCAAGTCGAACGTGCCACCCGACCCGACCGCGGTGCCCGCTGCACCCACGCTGCCGACAGCGACGACCAGCACGACCACGGCGGCTTTGAGCTGGGCGGCCCCGAGCAGCCCCGGCGGCCCGATCATCGGATACGACATCGAGTGGGCCGCTGACCCGACCTTCACGGGCGCGACATCGGCCACGAGCACGACGCCATCGGTGACGATCACCGGGCTGACGCCGGGCGGCACGTACTCGTTTCGTGTGCGGGCGCGGAACGCGGCAGGCCCGGGGGAGTGGTCCCCCGCGCGCACGGAGACGACGTCGACGGGCATGGCCGTGAACCTCACCGGCCCAGCCGGAATTCAGCTCAGCGTGCCCACGCACGTCTCCCCATCGGGAGGACAGACCACCCACCCGTCCGTGGTGGACTTCGGCGCTCCCTGGAACGGGTATCGCTACTGGATGGCGCACACGCCATACCCAGGGGGAAACGATGCTCATGAGGATCCGAACATCGTCGCGTCGACGGACGGCACGACGTGGATCGTTCCCTCCGGCCTGGCGAACCCAATCGACAACCAGCCCGGTTCACCCGGCGCGTACAACTCGGACGTGGACCTCGTGCAGGGGCCGGACGGTCAACTGTGGTTGTTCTGGCGCACCTATACGGCATCCGCGACCGGAGCCGAAGAGAAGCTCTACGTCTCTACGTCCCCGAACGGGACGACGTGGGCGCCGAAGAAGCTGATCTACCAGTCGAGCAAGACGGTGCGCCGTCTCGTCTCGCCGGCGTTCATCTTCGAGTCGGGCGCGTGGACGATGTACGCGATCGACATTGTCGGGACGCCGCAGCTGGTGCGTCTGCGGTCCACGAGCCAGGCGCTCTCGCCCTCGGAGTGGTCCGCGCCGACGGTGTGCACGGTCACGCCGTCGCTGCCGAACACCCGGCAGCTGTGGCATATCGAGGTGCGCCTCATCGACGGCGTCTATATGGCGCTGCTGAACGACTGCGATACCGGGTCGAGCGGCCAGAACGGTGATCTGTGGCTGATGAAGTCGCTCAACGGCACCTCGTTCACTAAGGCCGTCAACGTCGCGGTTCCACGGTCGGCAACTGGTCACTCGGCGCTGTACCGCTCGGCGTTCACGCTGCGCACCGCGACGACCCTGGACGTCTGGTACTCGGGGTGGCTTTCGTCCCCGTCGGTCGTGTGGAACCTGTTCCGCACGACGCTGTCGTAGAGGAGGCGAGATGGATTTCGGTTCGTTGCTCCGGCCCGTGCTTGAGCAGATTTCCAAGCTCGCTACCCGCGTCGATCTCACCCCGGTCGTCCGGTGGGGCACGGTCACCCAGACCGTGCCCCTCCGGGTCCGTCTCGACGGCGACACGGAGCCGCTGCCGTTGAGTCCTCAGAATGCGGTCGGCACGGTGTGGATCGGAGAGCGCGTTGTCGTCGTCGAGCAGCACCGCCGGGTGGTAATCGTCGCCGCGCCGTCGCCGCCTTCCGTGCGCGGCAAGGTCGTGTGCGCGGCATCCGGGGTGACGACCGTCACGCTCCCCGCGGGGAAGTTCCCGGTGGTGCCGCATATGAGCGCAACGCCGGTGATGAACAGCCTCGTCGGCGCTGCCCACATCACCGGCCTCACAACCACGTCATTCGAGGTGCGGCTGTTCTCCCTCAACGGAACCCAGATCGCCGGAACGGTCGACTGGACGGCGTCCATGGCGACCGGTATCTCGGCAGGAGGTTGACCGTGAGCGTCATCGTCACCACGAACCCGATCACAGGCGAAACCGAGCAGTGGGCGGCGATCACCGTCGCATGCGAGCGCGAGGGCTGCGCGAATCGGAGCGTCGAATTCACGGTCGCCGTGGGAAACGTCCAGTGCGGCGCCTGCGGCCAGTCGATCTATCCACCGCCGCTCGAAGAGCTCCCACCGCCCGAGCTGACAGACCCCGCCAACGACACCCAATCCACCACCGAGCCAGAGGAGTGACCCATGGGAATCGGCTACGTAGACGGCGCTTACAACCGTGCGACCGGCACGCGGTCCGCGTTCGACGGCCTCTCCGACGCCCTCGAACGTGAAGGCCACCCTCGGATGATCTCGCTCTCCGGAGACCGTGAACCCGAGGTGCAGGAGCGTCTCTGGTACGAGCGGATGACCCTGAGCCCTGGAGGACGCAAGGTCTACGGGTACCGCTGGTGGCAGGGACAGAAGTGGTACCAGATCCACCCGGACACCGTCGCCCCGCCGCGATCGAGCAACCACGAGGCGCGCAGGTCGAACGACTTGAAGTGGCCGTACAACTCCGACACCCTCGCCGCGCGGCGAGCAGAGGAACTCGCCCCCCGCTTCAACATCACCCGCGAGGGCAAGAACTTCCGCGAGCTGTGGCACTGGACCCACTGGGGTTCGCTCGGTCGCATCGAAACGCCCGCCAGCACCGGCGGCACCACCACCCCCACGCCGGCTCCCGCGCCGTCGATTCTCAAGGAGTTGGAAGACATGGATAAGGCAGTCATCGTCCACCTGACCGTCAACAAGAAGACCACCTGGCTGCTCATCGGCGCGACGGTGCCCGGCGGCTACCGCGCCACGAACGCACAGGAGACCGCGAACGCATGGGCTCACATCTACGGGCCGTCGAAGAAGCTGAAGGACCAGGCGGAGCTCGATGTCGCGCTGCGCGAAGCGAAGGCGCTCGCGGCGTCCTGGCTCGCCCAGCAGAAGAAGATCCACAGCTGATGACCGGGCCGGCACCGACCGGCGGAGCTCACCAGACCCAGCACTCGAGCAAGATCGGCTGGGGATGGTGGCTGGCCGCCATCCTCGGCACGGCCGTCGCCGTCGCCGTCGTCACCGTCGCTCTGATCGCATCGCTCCGCTCGGGCAGGGAGATCGACCCGAACCAGGTCATGCTTGCGCTGATCGCGCTCCTCGGCAGCCTGGGCGCGGTCATCATCCCCAAGCTCAACGCGGTGGGGAAGAACACGTCGCAGACAGCTGAGCACGTCGTGAACTCCCACTCCTCCACGATCCTGCGAGACGACATCGACGAGATCAAGCGGATCGTCAAAGCCACCGACTCGCGCCTGTACGGCGTCGAACAGACGCAAAACTTCCAGGCCCGCGACATCCTCGGCATCCGCGAAGAGATCGGCCAGATCCGGAGAAGCGAACGCGACCAGTGGGACGCAATCGAAACGACCGCCAGCAAGCGCCGGCAGAACAAAGGAGATATCCCATGAGCAACCTCACCGACCCCGCCTGGTGGAAGGCAGCCGTCCTACGCGCGCTTTACACCGCAATCGCAATCACGATCCCTTACATCGCCGCCGTGCAGTTCGCAGACGTGCCGTGGTTCATGGCAGCCTCGGCGGCCGCGGTCGGCGCGATCTTGTCGTTCGCGACGTCACTGTTCGGCCTGCCCGAGTCCGGGGGCGCGGATCTGCCCTGGTGGCTCGCCGCGCTGGAGCGCGTCGCAAAGACCTTCGGCCAGTCCCTCGCAGCCGGACTCACCGGCGCTGTGCTCCTGACCGACGTTGATTGGAGCGTCGTCTTGCAGGCGGCGCTCGGTGCAGCGTTCATCTCGTTGCTACGTCTGATCCTCGCCACACTGCCGAGCGACCCGACATCTCCGGGCGTCCTCGCCGCGGCTGAGGAGGAGACGTCGTCCCTGACTCGCTGAGTGCCGCCTCTCGCACGAACACACCACCACCTAGCCTTCGGGCCGCCGGTAGTCGTTCGTCGGTAGGCGCGACGGAGGCAAGGCTGGGAACGTGCACATGTTCAGGGAGTACCGTCCGAACATGAACACACAACTGAAGAACGAAGACGTCCTTGGGCTCGGAGCCGTGCTCGTCGGCTCCCTCCCTGCCACCCTCCTCACCGAGGAGGCACCTGAGCGGTATACCGTCGAAGCGGTCTTCACGCGGAAGGCCGACCCAGACGAAGTGAGCGCGATCGAAGGCCTCGACATGCGCGACCACCTGACGCAGAACGGATTTCCGACCGTGGAGCTTCACGTCTCGGATCGCAGGCTTGAGATCATCAACACCAATCTCGAGGAACTGCGCGATGGTCTCGCCGCAGTCCTCGCGGATCGCCTCGCGGAAACCAGCCGAGCTCTTGTCGCTGCCCGGGAGATCACAGCGCTACGCCACGAGGAAGCATCCATCCGCGAAGAAGAGCGCGCTGCCTCTGTTGCTGCCCTCGCAGGGTCGGTCGTGTTTCAACACCGCGCAGAGCGTCCCGAAGACAACTCCGTAACCTCCTGACGGCGCAACCAAGCACGCCCGCCGCCTCGTTCGTCGAGTTGTCAACGGGCATTCATCAACGAGACCCCGCGCGTAGCGTCAAGGGCATGTGGACCGTACTGATCATCCTGCTCGTCGTATGGGCCGTTCTCTCCGTCGTCGGTTTCGCCATCAAGGGGCTCCTGTGGCTGGCAGTGATCGGCATCATCCTGTTCGTCGGCACACTCATTTTCGGATTCGTCCGTAATCGAGCACGTCGCCAACGCCCACCGCAATAGTGGGCTCCGCCACTTGGGACACATCGAAACCAGGTCATCATGGATACGCCCCGTCGCTACACTCCGACCCGACCGCGCGACACCGCGGTCCCTCCGGGGAGTTCTTTCACCCCGCTGGCACAGCAGGTGCGTGAACTCGGGCTGCTGCGTAGGCGCTACGGCTACTACTGGACAAGGCTCGTCGCCGCCCCGGCAGCGGTCGCGCTTTGCCTTCTCGTCTTCGCCTGGATAGGAGAGTCCTGGTGGCAGTTGTTCACTGGCGCCGTCCTGGCGGTCCTTTTCACTCAGATCGCTTTTCTCGGGCACGACGCCGCGCATCGGCAGATCTTCGTATCGGGGCGTTGGAATGACTGGATCAGCCTGATCCTCGGGGACCTTCTCGTAGGCATGAGCTATGGGTGGTGGCAGCACAAGCACACCCGCCATCACGCAAACCCCAACAAGCTCGGGTCGGACCCAGACATCGAACTTCCCGTTATCGCCGTGACCCCGGAATCCGTCGCGTCGCAACGAAACCAGAGCTTCGCCTGGCTGCAAGCACACCAAGGACTGCTGTTCTTCCCCATCCTCTTGTTGGAAGGGATCTCGCTCCATGCGTCCAGCGTTCGACGCGTCTGCTCTAGGGGCCGGTTGCAGCGCCGGTGGGTGGAGATTGCATTCTTGGTCGTACGCCTCGTCGGCTACCCCGTGCTGGTTTTCTTCGTGCTATCCCCGGGTATAGCAGCCACCTTCCTGGCGGTCCAGGTGGGAGTGTTCGGCTTCTACATGGGCATCGCGTTCGCCCCCAACCACAAAGGAATGCCAGTCGTGCCGCGCGGCCTCGTGCTCGACTTCCTCAGTCGTCAGGTGAGAATGAGCAGGAACATCCGCGGAGGACGCTTCCTCGACGTGCTGATGGGTGGGTTGAACTATCAGGTTGAACACCACTTGTTTCCTTCAATGCCTCGGCCGCACCTTCGACGGGCGGCGCCGATCGTGCAGCAATACTGCGAGACGAATCGGGTGCCGTACACCCAGGTTGGCCTGTTCACCTCTTACGCGATCGTTGTCAGCTACATCAACCGAGTTGGGCTGGGCGAACGCGATGTCTTCACTTGCCCGTTGGTGCAGTCCCGGGCAGCGATCGGAACGGAAACTCTGCACAGGCCTTCCGGTGGGGCTCCTGGAGAGTAGAGTGACGAAAGAGCGCAGCTCGGGACTCTGGGGAGATCCCCTGGGACGGCTCCGGTGGGGGCTCTCACCCCGAGGATTCGGGCCCGAGTGAGAGCCCTTCTCCAGCCGTCGAGACCAGTCAAGCCTAGATGGACTTCACTACCCTCTGCCGATTACCTGGCTCCCCTCGGACAACTGTGTCACAACTCCCAATCAGCCCAGTCGTCAGCAGCGGTGCCCGAGCTCTCCTCGTCTCCAGAGGGATACACGGTCACGGTGACCCGGGTGTGCGGTCCCACGAGCACGCTGACGAGTTCGCGTGGTGCGGCGAAGGTGACGAACGTCGGCTCCGACCGAGCGGCGGACTCAACGCGTTCCATGATGGCGGTCAGGTCTCCACCAACCGGAAGCTGGTAAGTCTCTGCATCGAACGAGATCCTCATGGTGTGCACGGTGGCCCCCCGGGTTTCGCGGGCCGAACCCTCACCCACCTGCACGGTATCCCTCTGAGCGGCTGCGCCCAGGTGGATTGCGGATCTCCGGCAGGTGTGAGTGGTCAAGGGTCTAGGCACCCGCCAGCGCACTCCGCGACTTCAGGAGGACGCCGCGCTGGTGATATAGAGGGGGACCGCGGTCGCCTGGCCGTGACCGAGGATGGCGGGCGTGCTTGGGTTCGGCAGGGACCGGCGGTGCTGGCCGAGCGCGATCCACGGTTCGAGGCCCGGAAGCGTGCGCAGTGCGGCGCATAGGACGGCGACATGCTCGTCCTCGAAGTAGCCAACCCAGGTGCCGACGGCTTCGGCGAGCACGTCATCGCGGCCGCCAGCGGTCGCGCGGAGCTCGGCGATCACGGGCACCGGGTCGGCGGTGTACCGGTTGCGGGAGCAGATCGCGTCAAGGGCGATACTGAGCTTCACTGTGGGGGAGAGACCTCGAGTGGGCATGACCGGATGTCCTTCCTCCGGCCGAGACGAGGTCTCAGTCTACGGTTGCCTCGCCGCAATCGGACCGGCATACTGGCGGAACTGATCCCCTCTCTGCCTCCCCGCAGCGAGGGGATTGGTCTTGCGATCGGCTCCTGCACGCACCTCCGGATACCTGACGAAGATGGGGATCGTGAGGCCGGCAGGACAACTCGCCTTTGAAGTTCGCCACCGCAACGTGCCCACATTTTGCCCACACTCACCGCCGTCGCACCGCATCAGCGGCCACCGCTTGCCAACGCTTTCTCCCCATAATTCCGGGGGTTCTCCACCGTCGCACAGGGCGAGGCATAGTTCGATTCCCCCCAGCTCCACCAGGTCGCTGTCACACAGAACGAGGCCCGCCTCCCCA
>NZ_SSDN01000049.1:0-1639 GCF_004794355.1 Microbacterium sp. K36
CCGCAGCCCCACCCCGGCCGCGTCGAGCGCCTGCCACGCGGTGCCCCCGGCGATCGGCAGGCAGGCCGCCGCCTCGGGTGTCACATCGGGTGGCACGGGCACGACGCGGTCGGCCGCGATACGCGCGTGGGAGGCGAGGCCGCCGCCGCCCTGCAGCTCCCCGACGACGAGTTCGCCGAGCTCGGCGTTCACCACGTCCGCACCGACCGCCACGACGGTGCCGGCGACGTCGAGCCCGCGCACCGGGTTCTTCGGGCGCGTGAGGCCGAAGACGGGCCGGACCAGCAGCGGGTCGCCGAGGAGCAGCCGCACGTCGCCGGCATTGAGGGCGGTGGCCTGCACCCGCAGCACGACCTCTCCCCGATGCGGCTGGGGGACGGGCTGCCGGGTCCGTGTTGTTCCGGCGGCCGGGCCGTACGTCTCGCGGGTCCAGGCGGGCATCGTCTCGGTCATGCGGCACCTCCGGGGTCGGTCGGATACGCGAACAGGTCGTCGATCCCGACACCGAAGGCCCGCGCGATCTGGAACGCGAGCTCCAGCGTCGGCGAGTACTTCTGCTGTTCGATCGCGATGAGGGTCTGCCTGGTGACCCCGATCGTGCGGGCGAGCTCGGCCTGCGTGAGTCCGGCGCGCTCGCGATGGGCCCGGATGGTGTTGGAGACGAGGGTGGGCTTGACCATCAGCGGAGCCCCCGGCGGTACGCGATCGCCCGGGCGACACCGCCGACGACGGCCGCCACGAGGAACCCGGCGAACATGGTGTTCGCGATCCAGAACACGTCGGCGCCGAGACCGCAGAGGACGATGACCCCGAGGCCGGCGATGGTGACGAAGGCCTGCTCCACGCGGGCTCCCATTCGGCCGATGTCCCGGTCGCGGATGTCGGAGCGGCCGACGCCGTCCGGATCGGACATCCCGGCGATGATGCCCCAGAGGACGCTGAGCACGATCGTTCCGACGATGCCCCCACCGATCGTCCACAGCATCAGCGGGAACCACTCCGTGGTAGTGAGCGGTCCGCCGCCGGCCTGCTGCAGCAGCAGCACGACGTAGACGACCGCGACGATCGGGCTGACGATGAGCCCGGCCCAGACGTTGCGCTCCTCGTAGACCATGCGAATCCCCTCGTGTCAAAAATTCTTGACACGAGACTACGTCCGCCCGTCCCCCGTGTCAAGAATCTTTTACACTCCGCCCCCGTCCCTCGCCCCTCACCGCTCGCCCCTCGTCCCTCGTCCCGGGATCACAATCGCACCCCCGCTCCACCTCTCCCGCCCGTTTTCGATCCCGCATCCCCATCCCTCCCCCGCACCCCGCGCCACGGGATCAATAACGCCCCTCCGCAGACCCACAACGGCACCTTTTCGATCCCGCGTCCCAGGAACCTCCCGCCCCCAATCCCGCACACCCACCGCAGGCGGGATCGAAAACGCACCCCCGTCGCTCCGGAGCGGCGCAGTTTTGCACCCGCGGCGTAGAGACGCGTACGCCCCGGAGGTGGGATCAGAATCGCACCCGAGCAGCACCGAGGCGGCTCTCTTTCGCACCTGCTCCGAAACCGGCGCGGCGGCCCCCGGTCGGGCGGGATCAGAAACGCACCCCGGATGGCGCGGGGAGGCGCCTTTTCGCACCCGCACCCG
>NZ_SSDN01000050.1:0-73165 GCF_004794355.1 Microbacterium sp. K36
CCCCCTGGGTCCCTGAGCCTGTCGAAGGGTCCATCCGCACGTCCAACTGCACGGGGATGGGGGAGCGGCTGGCGAGCGCCGACAGTGCGGCGTCCAGGCCGCGGTCGTCGAGCACCGACGCGTGGATGCCTCGCGCGAGCTGCCGCAGCTCCGTGATCGCCGCCTTGGTCGACGTGTGCGCCTCGGAGATGAGCTCCTTCGCGGCGTCGGGATCGGTGTCGATCTTCTGCTGCGCGAGCCCGAGGGTCATCCCGACGGACACGAGCCGCGGCTGGACGCCGTCATGGAGGTCGCGTTCGATCCGCGTCCGTTCCAGGTCGGCGGCGCGGACCGCTCCCTCCCGCTGGGCGGTGGATGCCCGCACACGCTCGGTGAGCTCGACCTCCCGCGCCCGGGCGACGATCGCCAAAGCCAGCGTGCGAGCCAGGAGGGCGAGGCCGATGATGCCGGCGGCCGAGGCGAGCGCACCGAGGATGCCGATCAGGGGCGCCCAGGACACCGGGATCTGCCCGCCGCCGAAGGGACCGATGGTCGTCTCGGACGAGGTCAGCGGCGCGAAGGCGATGATGATCGACCAGAGGAGGGCCCAGAAGAGCCGCAGCACCACGAAGCCGAGGACGGCGGTGATCGCGAAGTTCGCGACCGCGCGCCACATCCGTCCGTCGATGGCCTGCCGCCCGAGTGAGCGGAGCCAGCCGCCGAAGCCGGGACGGTCCCGCGGCTGGAGCCGGAGCGGGGTGTTCGGCACGCGGTACAGGCCGGCGACGCGGGCGATCTCGAACCAGCCCACGCCGAAGAGCGCGTACACGAGGCCCACGAGTACGACGATGCCGACGCCGAAGACGAAGAGGAGTCCGAGCCCGGTGCCGAGGAGGCCGCCGAGCATCCCGAAGATGCCGCCCCCGATCACCCCGACGCCGGCGAGGTGCAGGATCGTGAGCGGGATGCGCAGCGGCGGCTTCCCGGTCGCAGCGGCCTGGGGGGTCGCAGTCTGTGTGGTCATGCTTCCACGGTAGGGCCGCCGCGCGACCTCGCCCACCGAGTCAGCCGGACACTCCTGTTCGGGTTTTCCCTACCCCGCCGAAACCCCGCTCTATCGCCGAAACCCCGGCCTGCATCGGTGCGCAGGCCGGGGTTTCGGCGGAAAGGCGGGGTCTCGGAGGCTCAGTTCGACATGAAGCCGACGAGCAGCCCTCCGGTGACCTTCACGGCCAGGTTGTAGATGCCCGCGACGACCGCACCGAGCACTGTGAACACGATGAGGTTGAGGATCGCGACGACGGCGGCGAACGCCATGACCTGCGGCAGACCCACGAGCTCCGACAGCGGGATGGCGCCGTCGGTGAAGCTGCGCACGAACTCGTCGGCCGTGGACATGATGCCGGTGGCCTGGAGCACGAGGAAGATCAGGAAGAACGACACCATCGTGACGACGGCCAGTGCGACCGCTCCCAGGAAGGAGAGCTTCACGGCGGACCAGAAGTCGACGTAGACGAGCCGCAGACGAACCTGCTTACCGCCGGTCTTCCGTGTCGACTTCTTCGCCAGCTTGTCGGCCACTGTGCTCATGCGTCTGTATCCTCGGGTGTCTCAGTCGTCTGGGGGGCCTCGGCATCGGCATCCGGCTCGGTCTCCTCTTCGGTGAGACCACGCTCGCCGTTCCGGGCGATGGCGAGGATGCGGTCGGCCTCCGTCGTGCGGGCGAACACCACTCCCATGGTGTCGCGACCCTTGGCGGGGACCTCGGCCACGGCAGAGCGTACCACCTTGCCGCTGGACAGAACCACCAAGACCTCGTCGTCCTCGGAGACGATCAGACCACCCGCGAGAGTGCCCCGATCGTCGTTCAACTTGGCGACCTTGATGCCGTATCCGCCGCGCCCCTGGACCCGGTATTCCTCGACGGCGGTGCGCTTGGCATAGCCGCCGTCGGTGACGACGAACACATACTTCCCGGGTGCAGCGACGGAAGCGGACAGCAGGCTGTCGCCCTCGCGGAACTTCATGCCCTTCACACCGGCGGTGGCGCGACCCATCGGGCGCAGGGCCTCGTCGGTCGCCTGGAACCGCACCGACATGCCCTTGCGGCTGATGAGGAGGATGTCGTCCTCGGCGTTGACGAGGAGGGCGCTGACCAGTTCGTCCTCGTCGTTCAGCCGGATCGCGATCACGCCGCCCTGACGGTTGGTGTCGTAGTTGTCGAGACGGGTCTTCTTGACGAGGCCGTCGCGCGTGGCGAGGACGAGATAGTCGGCCACGGCGTAGTCGCGGATGTCGAGGACCTGCGCGATGCTCTCGTCCGGCTGCAGCGCGAGGAGGTTCGCGACGTGCGTGCCCTTCGCATCACGCCCGGCCTCCGGCACCTCGTACGTCTTCGCGCGGTAGACCCGGCCCTTGTCGGTGAAGAACAGCAGCCAGTGGTGGGTCGTCGTGACGAAGAAGTGCTCGACGATGTCGTCGGCGCGCAGCTGGGCGCCCTTGACGCCCTTGCCGCCGCGGTGCTGGGAGCGGTAGTTGTCGCTGCGCGTGCGTTTGATGTAGCCCTCGCGCGTGACGGTGACGACCATCTCCTCTTCCGCGATGAGGTCTTCCATCGACACGTCGCCGTCGAAGCCGTGCAGGATGTGCGTGCGCCGCTCGTCCCCGAACCGGTCGACGATCGCGGTGAGCTCCTCGCGGATGATCGTCCGCTGCCGGCCCTCGTCGGCGAGGATCGCCTTGTAGTCCGCGATGAGCGCCTCGAGCTCGTTCGCCTGGTCGATGATCTTCTGACGCTCCAGCGCGGCGAGGCGACGGAGCTGCATCTGCAGGATGGCATCGGCCTGGACCTCGTCGATGTCGAGGAGCTTCTGCAGACCCTCGTTCGCATCCTGCGTCGTCTGGGAACGGCGGATGAGCGCGATCACCTCGTCGAGCGCGTCGAGCGCCTTCAGATAGCCGCGCAGGATGTGCATGCGCTTCTCGGCCTCGTTCAGCCGGAACTGCGTCCGTCGCACGATGACGTCGATCTGGTGGGCGATCCAGTTCGAGATGAAGCCGTCGATCGCGAGCGTCCGCGGAACGCCGTCGACGATCGCGAGCATGTTCGCGCCGAAGTTCTCCTGCAGCTGCGTGTGCTTGTAGAGGTTGTTCAGCACCACCTTCGCCACGGCGTCGCGCTTGAGCACGACGACGAGGCGCTGACCCGTGCGGTCCGAGGACTCGTCGCGGATGTCCGCGATGCCGGTGATCTTGCCGTCGCGCGCGAGGTCGCCGATCTTGACGGCCACGTTGTCGGGGTTCACCTGGTACGGCAGCTCGGTGATGACCAGGCAGGTCCGCCCCTGGATCTCCTCGACGTTGACGACCGCGCGCATCGTGATCGAGCCGCGGCCGGTGCGGTACGCCTCGTGGATGCCCTTCGTGCCGAGGATCTGCGCGCCGGTCGGGAAGTCCGGTCCGGGGATGCGCTGGATCAGCCCGTCGAGCAGCTGCTCCCGGGGGAGGTCCGGGTTGTCCAGCGCCCAGAGCGCGGCATCGGACACCTCGCGGAGGTTGTGCGGCGGGATGTTGGTCGCCATGCCGACCGCGATGCCGACCGAGCCGTTGACGAGGAGGTTCGGGAACCGGGACGGCAGGACCGTCGGCTCCTGGGTCTGGCCGTCGTAGTTGTCGGCGAAGTCGACCGTGTCCTCTTCGATGTCGCGCACCATCTCCAGCGCGAGAGGGGCCATCTTCGTCTCGGTGTACCGCGGCGCCGCCGCTCCCATGTTGCCGGGGGAGCCGAAGTTCCCCTGACCGAGAGCGAGTGGGTAGCGCAGCGACCACGGCTGCACGAGGCGGACGAGGGCGTCGTAGATCGCCGAGTCGCCGTGCGGGTGGTACTGACCCATGACCTCGCCGACGACGCGGGCGCACTTGGAGAACGACTTGTCCGGGCGGAATCCGCCGTCGTACATGCCGTAGATCACCCGGCGGTGCACGGGCTTGAGACCGTCGCGGACGTCGGGGAGCGCGCGGCCGACGATGACCGCCATGGCGTAGTCGAGATAGCTGCGCTGCATCTCCGACTGGAGATCGACCTGGTCGATCTTGCCGTGCTCGTGGCCCTCGGTGATGTCGGGGCGTTCTTCGTCAGTCATGTGTCTTTCCTGGTTGGCTGAGCTTGTCGAGGCGTCGGGTCCCCTGGCACACGCTCGAGGACCCCGCGGTGATCAGATGTCGAGGAACCGGACGTCCTTGGCGTTGCGCTGGATGAAGCTCCGACGCGACTCCACGTCCTCGCCCATCAGCACGCTGAAGATCTCGTCTGCGGCGGCGGCGTCCTCGATGGTCACCTGGCGGAGCGTCCGGGTGGTGTGGTCCATCGTGGTCTCCCACAGCTCCTTGGCGTTCATCTCGCCGAGACCCTTGTAGCGCTGGATGCCCGCGTCCTTCGGGATGCGCTTGCCGTTCTCCAGGCCGTAGGCCAGCAGCGCGTCGCGCTCGGCGTCACTGAACACATACTCGTGCGCCGCGTTCGACCACTTCAGGCGGTAGAGCGGGGGCATCGCGAGGTACACGAAGCCGGCCTCGATGAGTCCGCGCATGTAGCGGAACAGCAGCGTGAGCAGCAGGGTGGTGATGTGCTGGCCGTCGACATCGGCATCGGCCATCAGCACGATCTTGTGGTACCGCGCCTTCTCGATGTCGAACTCCTCGCCGATGCCCGTGCCGAAGGCCTGGATCATCGCCTGGACTTCCTTGTTGCCGAGCGCCTTGTCGAGACGCGCGCGCTCGACGTTGAGGATCTTGCCGCGCAGCGCGAGGATCGCCTGCGTGTGCGGGTCGCGACCCTGCACCGCCGAACCGCCGGCCGAGTCTCCCTCCACGAGGAAGATCTCGCTGATCGACGGGTCCTTGCTCGTGCAGTCCTTGAGCTTGTCCGGCATCGCCGCGGACTCGAAGACGCTCTTGCGACGGGCCGTCTCGCGCGCCTTGCGAGCGGCGAGCCGCGCGGTCGCGGCGTCGATCGCCTTGCGGATGACGTTCTTCGCCTGGTTCGGGTTGCGGTCGAACCAGTCGCCGAGCTGATCGCCGACCACCTTCTGCACGAAGGCCTTCGCCTCGGTGTTGCCGAGCTTGGTCTTGGTCTGCCCCTCGAACTGGGGCTCGCCGAGCTTGATCGAGATGACGGCGGTCAGTCCTTCGCGCACGTCGTCGCCGGAGAGGTTGTCGTCCTTCTCCTTGAGGAGGTTGTTCGCACGGGCGTAGCGGTTGACGAGCGTGGTGAGCGCCGCCCGGAAGCCCTCCTCGTGCGTGCCGCCCTCGTGCGTGTTGATCGTGTTCGCGTAGGTGAACACGTTCTCGGTGTAGGACGTGGTCCACTGCATCGCGACCTCGAGGGAGATCTTGCGCGTCGTGTCCTCCGACTCGAAGGCGATGATCTCCTCGTTGACGACCTCGGCGTGACGCACCTTGTTCAGGTACTCGACGTAGTCGACGAGGCCGCGCTCGTAGAAGAAGACGTCGCTCGGCTGCTTCGTGACGGCCTGGCCGTCCTCCTCGGTCTCGTACGCGGAGTCCGGACGCTCGTCGGACAGCTCGATGCGCAGTCCCTTGTTGAGGAACGCCATCTGCTGGAACCGGGTGCGGAGCGTGTCGTAGTCGAACTCGACGGTCTCCTGGAAGATCTCCGCGTCCGGCCAGAACGTGATGCTCGTGCCGGTCTCGTCGGTGGCCTCGCCCTTCTCGAGCTTCTGCTGTGGGACGCCGCCGTCGGCGAAGCTGTGGCGCCAGACGAAGCCCTTCTGCTTGACCTCCACGTCGAAACGGGTCGACAGGGCGTTCACGACCGAGGAGCCGACGCCGTGCAGACCGCCGGAGACGGCGTAGGCGCCGCCGCCGAACTTGCCGCCCGCGTGCAGGATCGTGAGCACGACCTCGACGGTCGACTTCGACGGGTCGGACGAGTGCGGGTCGACGGGGATGCCACGACCGTTGTCGACGACACGCACCCCGCCATCGGCGAGGAGGGTGACGAAGATCGTGTCGGCGTAGCCGGCCAGCGCCTCGTCCACCGAGTTGTCGACGATCTCGTAGACGAGGTGGTGCAGTCCCCGCGGACCGGTTGAGCCGATATACATGCCGGGGCGCTTGCGGACGGCCTCGAGTCCTTCGAGGATCTGGATCGAGTCGGCGCCGTACTCACCGGGCTGCTGCTTCTTCGGTGCGGGTGCCGCCGATCCTCCGGCCTGTGAGCCCGACGAAGCGTCGTTGTTCGGTTCCGTCTCGTCAGCAGGGGATTCAGGCGTCATCAGAGGGCATTCTCCAGATCGATATCTCGAACTCCCATTCTAGCGGGGTTTCGAGTCGAAATGCCGCTCAACGGCCGCGTGTGGCCCTCTGAGCGTTTCGGACCCCTCGCATGGTGCCCTACCCGTAGGTATCGCGCGGGCCCCGCCCTGGAACGGCTCTGGGACCCCATTTCCACGAGGGGACGTCCGGTCCGATGAAGCGGAGGTTCTCCACTCCCGCTTCCGGATACCGCCGACCGATCTCGGTGAGGATGGTCGCGCGCATGAACTGGAGGTTCTTCGCCCAGGCCGTGGAATCGCATTTGACCGTGAGCAGCCCGCGCTCGAGCGACACCGGTTCCGAGTGCTTCGCGGTGTCCGCCCCGGCGAGGTCGGCCCACTGGCGGACGAGGTCTTCCCGGGCGAGCGTCGTCTCCCAGCCGGACTCGCGGCTGAGCGTGTCAAGGACAGCGCCGAGGCTTCCCGGATCGCGCCCGGGGGTGAACGGCGCGTTGTCGTCGTCGACGGTGATCCGTCGCTTGCGCTTCCAGTTCTTGGCGCTCGGCTGGAGCCCCCGCAGTCGAAGGTAGGTGGCGACGGTCTCGGGAGCCTCCGGCGCGGCCGCGCTGTCGGTGAGCACATCAGTCATGACTCGCACCGTCCTCTCCCTGCGATCGGTTCCGTTCGTCGCTGATGGTGCCCGCCGCGATGCGGACCACGTGAGCATGGAGCACGTCGGGGATATCCTCCTCCACCGCCGCGGTGACCACCACCTGCTCGTAGCCCGCGGTGAGGGTGGCGAGCCGCTGGCGCCGATCCGCGTCGAGCTCGGCGAAGACGTCGTCCAGGATGAGCACCGGGTCGCCGGCGGGGGACTCGCTGCGCAGGAGCTCTGCGGAGGCGAGACGCAGAGCGAGTGCGACAGACCAGGACTCGCCATGTGAGGCATAGCCCTTCACGGGGAGGTCGCGGACGCGCAGCACGAGATCGTCGCGGTGGGGTCCGGTGAGGGTGAGGCCGCGGTCGAGCTCGTTCGATCGCTTCGCGGCGAGGGAGGCGCGGAACATCTCGGCGATGCGGCGGGTGTCCCCCCGCACGTCGTCGACGGGGGCGGAGCCCTCCGGGTCGTCCCGATCGTCGTCGTCCTCCGGATCGCCGCCGGCGACGGACAGCGCCCAGTCCAGCTGCGGCCGGTGGTCCGCGCCCGCGATCGCCGCGTAGGCGTCGGCCACCGGCTGCTGCAGGTCGGCGGCCAACCGCTGCCGCGCGGTGATGATCTCCGATCCGAGGGACACGAGCTTGTCGTCCCAGACGTCCAGGGTGCTCAAGGCCTCACCGCGGATGCCCCGCGCCCGTGCCGACTTGAGGAGGGCGTTGCGCTGCTTGAGCACGCGGTCGTAGTCGGCCAGTACCGCGGCGAGACGCGGGGTGCGCTGGATGAGGAGCTGGTCGGCGAACCGGCGACGGGCCGACGGGTCGCCCCGGACGATCTGCAGGTCTTCCGGCGCGAACAGCACGACGTGCGCGTAACGAGGGAGCTCGTTGGTCTTCGACGGGGAGCCGTTGATGCGGGCCTTGTTCGATCCCTGCCGATTGAGCTGCACCTCGACCAGCACGCGCCGCTCGCCGTGGGAGAGCCGCGCCCGGATGACGGCGAAGTCCTGACCGTCCCGCACCATCGGAGCGTCGGTGGACACGCGGTGCGACCCGAGCGTCGCGAGGAAGACCACCGCCTCGGCGAGGTTGGTCTTGCCCTGACCGTTCCGCCCGACGAGGACGTTGGGCCCTCGTTGCAGGGCGAGTTCCGCGGTCGCGTAATTGCGGAAATCGACCAGGCTGAGGTGCTCCACAATCACGGAGCCAGCCTACCTTCCGGGTCGGACACTCCCTCGGGGCGAGAGCTCGCGCTCAGCGCAGGAGCAGGTTGGGCTGCAGCAGGTACTTGAACGAGTCCAGGCCGGCCTGGTCCACCGAGGTCTGGCTGGTGATGAGGACCGGGCTGAGCTTGTTGGCGTTGTCGCTGGAGGTGAACGTGACCCGCACGAACTCGCTCTTGACCGCGCCGAGGGCTTCGATGAGGTACTGCGGGTTGAGCCCCAGGGTCACCTCGTCGCCACCGGAGAGGATCGCGTCGACCGACTCGGACGCGCGAGCGTGCTCGCTGCCGGACGCGTCCATCGTGACGCTGTCGGTCGAGAACGTGAAGCGGAGCGGAGCGGCGCGATCGAGCACGAGGGACACACGGCGGACGGCCTCGATGAGATCGGCGGTGTTGACGACGGCGTAGTGGTCGGTCTGCTCCGGGAAGAGGCGTCGGACCGGGGGGAAGTTGCCCTTGATGAGCAGCGAGGTCACTGTCTTGTTGCCGGCGGTGAACGCGATGATCTCGCGGTCCCCGGCCCCCGAGAACGCGATCTGGATCGTGCCGGCGTGACCGAAGGTCTTCCCGACCTCGACGAGGGTGCGAGCGGGGACGAGCGCGGTGGCCTCGACGGCCTCGCCGTCCCACGGCACGTCGCGGAGCGAGACCCGGTAGCGGTCGGTGGCGACGAGGCTGAGCGTGTGGCCGGTGACCTCGAGCTGGACACCCGTCAGCACGGGAGTCACATCGTCGCGGGATGCCGCGAAGCCGACCTGCGCGATCGCGGTACCGAACTCGTCGGCGGGGACCACACCGGAGGATCCGGAGACCTCCGGGATCGACGGGTATTCCTCGACCGGCATGGCGGCGAGCGTGAAGCGCGCCGAGCCGCAGGTGACGGCGATCCCGCCGTCATCCTCGACAGCGATCTCGATGGGAGCGTTCGGGAGGCGGCTCGCGATGTCCGAGAGCAGGCGGCCGTGGACGAGGATCGTGCCCGGGGTCTCGACCGTCGCCTCGATGGTCGTCCGCGCGGAGGCTTCGTAGTCGAAGGCCGAGAGCGTGAGTCCGGAACCATCGGCCTCGATCAGGACTCCGGCGAGGATCGGCTGCGGATTGCGCTGGGGGAGGAGCTTGACGACGAAGGACACAGCCTCGCTGAAGACATCGCGGTTGACCTGAAACCTCACGGGTGCTCCCTTGTCGTCGAACATGACGGGTCGTCGTCGGGTCCTGCCAGTGCAGGGAATCCCATGCTAGCCCCACAGTCCTGCGCTTCCCTACGCCGGAGGTCTTGTCATGCCTCGGACGGTTCTCCCCACCGTCTGGTGATCGGATCGCACCCTGAATGACTTAACTCCTTAACGGTGTTAACAGTTGTGGATACTGTGGATAACTCGGTGGAAAGCAGACGCGAGTAGGGAACTACAAGCCTGTCACTTGTGGAGACCCTGAGGAATCCGCGGGTGGAGAGGGGGCTGTCAGCATTCCACGGTCCCGCGGTTATCCACAGGTTTCCCCGATCGCCCCACATCCGGCACGGCGCGTTCCACGGTCATCCACAAGTTATCCACATGTGCATAGACGCATCTATCCGGGCATGCAGGTGGTCCGGGAACGCCGAGAGGGACGCCATCCGGTATCGGATACGGCGTCCCTCCCCTTGGACAGGTCGTCAGCGACGACCGAGCTGCGTGGTGATCTCGGTCACCTGGTTGTAGATGGAGCGGCGCTCTTTCATGAGCTCGCTGATCTTCTTGTAGGCGTACATGACGGTCGTGTGGTCGCGGTTGCCGAACAGCTGACCGATCTTCGGGAGGGAGAGGCTGGTGCGCTCACGACAGAGGTACATGGCGATCTGCCGCGCGGTGGCGATCTGCTGTGACCGGCTGGAGCCGTAGAGGTCGTCGACGGTGAGCTTGAAGTACTGGGCGGTCGCCGTGATGATGTCCGTCGGCGAGATGATGTTGTCCTCAGCCGTGTCGATGATGTCCCGCAGGACGGTCTGGGCCAAGGAGATGTCGAGGGCCGAGCGGTTCAGGCTCGCGAACGCGGAGACGCGGATGAGCGCTCCCTCCAGCTCACGGATGTTCGAGGACACGACCGTGGCGATGTACTCGAGCACCTCGTCGGGGATGTGGAGGGCTTCGCTCTGCGCCTTCTTCCGCAGGATGGCGATACGGGTCTCGAGATCGGGCGCCTGCACGTCGGTGATGAGGCCCCACTCGAAGCGGCTGCGCATGCGGTCCTCGAAGCCTGTCAGGTGCTTCGGCGCGACATCGCTGGTGATCACGACCTGCTTGTTGTGATCGTGCAGCGTGTTGAACGTGTGGAAGAACGCCTCCTGCGTCTCCGCACGCCCCTGGAGGAACTGGATGTCGTCGATGAGGAGGATGTCCACCTCGCGGTAACGGGCCTGGAAGGCGGCGCCGCGGTTGTTGGCGATGGAGTTGATGAAGTCGTTCGTGAACTCCTCGCTGGAGACGTAGCGCACCTTGACCCCGGCGTAGAGGGACTGCGCGTAGTCGCCGATGGCGTGCAGGAGGTGGGTCTTGCCCAGTCCGGAGTCGCCGTAGATGAAGAGCGGGTTGTAGGCCTTGGCCGGCGCCTCGGCGACGGCTACGGCGGCCGCGTGGGCGAAGCGGTTGGACTGGCCGATGACGAAGTTGTCGAAGGTGTACTTCGGGTTGAGTCGTGACTCGTGGCGTAGCGCCGTCGGCTGCTCCATCGGCGACTCGGCGCGCACCGGATCCTGCCGACCGTAGTCCGCCACGGCGATGGGGGCGGTGGGCTGATCGGCGAGCTCGTGGTTGACGACCACCCGATACGACGTCACCTCCTCGCCGACATGGGCGAGGGCCTCCATGATGGGCAGGCGCAGACGTTTGTTGATCTGCGCCGCGGTGAGGTCGTTCGGCACCTCCAGGTACAGCGTCGCCGACATCACGCCGGCCGGTACCGCGAGGCTCAGGAAGCCCTGGAGCTGCGGGGTGACCCGATCATCGGATTCCAGCAGCTCCTGCACCGTGGTCCAGATCGGGACATCGGGCTGGGCTGGTGAGGACATGGTGCTCCGGACGACGGATCGGGAAGGGGAGCGCGGGAGAGGCTGCCCTGTGGATAACTACGGATGCCCACGCTAGTCATCGGCGTCGGGAACGGCAACCTGCCGCAGAGAATCAGGTCGCGTGGCGGTTCGGTCGGTTGCTCGGGGTTGTGGATAGCTCCTGTGTGGAGGGGAGCCGGGCGCCGTCAGTCGGCGTCGTATTCGCAGCGGACCGTGCCGGAGTCCGACGTCTTCTCGACGACCAGGTCATCGTTCCAGTGGTTCCCTCGAGGAACACCTTTTTCTGCGGCGGCGACCAGAGTCCGAGCAGCAAGACGACCAGCAGGACGAGCGCGAGGATGAGGGCGGCGACGGCCCCGGCACGGCACTCTCCGCTCACGGCGGTCCGGGTAGCATATCGACGGCCGGATGGCGCCCTCGCGCGCGGAGCGGCCGAGAACGGTCGCGCGGTAGATTTGCCCTGCGCGCCGCCAAGACGTACCCTTAATCGGTTGACTTATGCCTGTATGGCAGTTCCCTATGTCTCCGGTCGAAGTGAATCCGGTGGCAGCATTCCCGGAGTGATCTCATGAGCAAGCGCACCTTCCAGCCCAACAACCGTCGTCGCGCCAAGAAGCACGGCTTCCGCGCCCGCATGCGCACCCGCGCCGGTCGTGCCATCCTCTCGGCACGCCGCGCGAAGGGCCGCACCGAGCTCTCCGCGTAAGCAGCTGTGCTCGCCCGCCCGTTCCGTTTGACCCGCGGGAGCGACTACCGACTGGTCGTTCGACGCGGATCGCGTTGTGGCGGGGCCCGCGTCCTCACCTCCATGCTGGTGACGGGCGAGAGCAGGGCAGCGCGGTTCGGTTTCATCATCAGCAAGCAGGTGGGCACCGCAGTGGTGCGCAACACCGTCCGTCGGCGACTCAAAGCCGTCTGTGCGGAAGCGTTGCCGCGTGTTCCGCAGGGCACGGATGTCGTCATCCGTGCCCTTCCTGCATCCGCGACCGCGTCGTACGCCGAACTCCGCAACGACGTTCATCGCTGCCTGGCTCGGCTCACGCCGGCCGAGGCGGCATCATGACCGCCTTGCCGGCGTCCTCGGTGGGGTCTGGGGAGATGCGCGGGCGAGACGTGGTCCGGAGCATCCCACTCCTGCCGCGCAACGCCTTACTCGCGTTCCTCGCGGGGTACCGCAAGGTGATCTCGCCGATGTACGGAGACGTGTGTGCGTACTACCCCTCCTGTTCCGCCTACGCTGTAGGTGCGGTGCAGCAGCACGGCGCCGTGCGGGGGGCTCTGCTCTCGGCGTGGCGCATCCTCCGCTGCAATCCCTGGTCTCGCGGAGGCGTCGACGACGTCACACCGCATCGACACTTCCGCTACGACCTGACCGCTCACGGTTTCGTCGTCCCCTCCCGAAAGGACTGATCGGTGGGTCTTGACCTTCTGTTCGCCAGTGCCACCCCCAGCCCGGAACCGGCATCCGGCGGATTCGATCTGCTCGGAACGATCCTGTGGCCGCTGAAGTGGGTCGTCGAACTGATCCTCGTCGCCTGGCATTGGCTGCTGACGGCCGTCGGCCTCCCGGCGGCTTCCGGCATCACCTGGGTCCTCTCGATCGTCGGCCTCGTGATCGTGGTCCGCGCGGCGCTCATCCCGCTGTTCGTGAAGCAGATCAAGAGCCAGCGCAAGATGATGGAAATCGCTCCTGAACTGCGAAAAGTGCAGGAGAAGTATCGCGGCAAGAAGGACCAGCTCTCTCGTGAGGCGATGAGCCGCGAGACGATGGCGCTATACAAGAAGCACGGCACGACGCCGATGTCGAGCTGTCTGCCGCTGCTCGTGCAGATGCCGATCTTCTTCTCGCTCTACAGCGTGCTGAGCGACGTCAGCAAGCACGCGACGCAGGGCATCGGCGGTGTCGGACTGCTGAGCCCTGAGCTCACGCAGGAGTTCTACGACGCCAAGCTCTTCGGCGTCGCCTCGCTGCACGAGAACCTCGGCAATGCGATCGAGGCCCAGAACGTCACGGCGATCGTCATCCTGGTCACCCTGGTCGTCCTGATGATCGCGTCGCAGTTCTTCACCCAGCTGCAGATCATCTCGAAGAACCTCTCGCCGGAGGCCAAGACCGGCCAGGCGTACCAGATGCAGAAGATCATGCTCTACGTGCTGCCGCTGGGCTTCATCTTCTCCGGTGTGTTCTTCCCGCTCGGCGTCGTCGTGTACTGGTTCATCTCGAACCTCTGGACCATGGGGCAGCAGTTCCTTGTCATCCGCGAGATGCCGACGCCCGGTTCCGAAGCGGCCAAGGCTCGCGAGGAGCGCCTGGCGCGCAAGGGCAAGGCCATCGACTCGTCGGGCAAGGTCGTGCCGATGTCGGTGTACGAAGCCGAGCAGCAGCGTCTGCTGGAGCAGGCGGAGAAGGCGAAGGCGGAGGCCCCGAAGCGGCAGCAGCCGGTCGGCAAGAAGCGCGCGAAGAAGAAGGGGAACGCGTCATGAGTGAGGTCGTGATCGGAAGCGGCGAGCCCACGGTGGCGCAGCTCGAGAACGAGGGCGATGTCGCCGCCGACTACCTCGAGGAGCTGCTCGACATCGCCGACATCGACGGCGATCTGAACCTCGACGTCCGTCAGGGACGAGCCTACGTCTCGGTCGAGGCCGAGGGTGATGGCCTCGCACTGCTCTCGGCTCCTGACACCGTGCAGGCATTGCAGGAGCTGACCCGGTTGGCCGTCCAGAACAAGACCGGCTCGTTCTCGCGTCTCATCCTCGACATCGGTGGTTCGCGGGACGCGCGCCGCCGCCAGCTCGTGACCCTGGTCGAGGCCGCCGCGGCCAAGCTCGATGAAGGTTCCTCGCAGGCGTCGCTGCCCGCGATGTCCAGCTACGAGCGCAAACTGGTGCACGACATCGCCGCCGAGCGAGGGCTCGTCTCCGAGTCGTACGGCGAGGGCGCGGACCGCCACACGGTCCTGCGCCGTCACTGACGTACCGAAGGCGAGTACTGGCGGATGTCTGAGACGAGCGATTCCGGCGAGAAGACCGTCGAGCAGGAGCCGGCCGTTGCTGCCGAGCTGTTCGGAGACCGCCTGGAGATCGCTCGGCGGTTCACGAACTCCCTTGCACGTGAGGGGGAGGAGCGGGGTCTGATCGGACCGCTCGAGCTGCCCCGCTTGTGGACCCGTCACATCCTGAACAGCGCCGTCGCCGCACCACTGTTCCACGGTTCCGTGGCGGACATCGGGTCTGGTGCTGGACTGCCCGGTCTGGTGCTCGCGATCGCCCGCCCCGACGTGTCTTGGACACTGGTGGAGCCGATGGAGCGTCGGATCAACTGGTTGACGGAGCAGGTGAACGACCTCGGGCTCTCCAACGTCACAATTCTCCGGGCGCGTGCGGAGGACGTCCGAACGAAGGGTGCCTTCGACGTCGTCACAGCTCGCGCGGTGAGCGCACTGCGTACCTTGATCCCACTGACGGCTCCGCTGGTGCGCGATGGTGGCGAACTCGCCCTCTTGAAGGGCATGAACGCCGCCAACGAGATCGAGGCGGCGCGGAAGCAGATCGCGAAGTTCAAGCTTTCCAACGTTCGCGTCGAAGTTCTGGGTGAAGGACTGCTCCCGGAGACGACTCGGGTCGTCCGCGCCCAGGTGCGCTGAGGACGCGCGCGTTTCACGTGAAACACTGCCGGTTTGGCGGGCCGGTGGTGCGCGCACCCTCGCGCCGGGTGCGAGTGTCCGTGCTCTTTGGTAGGCACGACAGTCTGATCCGCGGGGCCGATACCCTCTCGCCTGCTGACGCGTGGGGGTGAGCGCCAGGTGGGCGATGTTTCACGTGAAGCGGCGAGGAGACGTCGGTGCGGTGCGTGGGGAGCGGACTCGACAGCGTGAAGTGTGGGCAATCGTTCGCCTGGGGGATAGCGTCGGTGCGATATCACGCCAGTTTCGGCTGCGATGGTCCTGGATCGGTGACCGACCTCTGTCGGGGGCCCGCGCGTGCTCGACTCGTCGGTGCGGCGGAGAGGACCATGCATCGCGAGAGCATCTCACCGGGGCGGTCGGGGGAGTGCCTCGTCGGAGCAGGCCCGCCCCGGAGTAGACCCGAGCCGATAGACGCCGACAGAGCCGTCCCGGGCGTGGGGGAAGCCGTTGACGGGTATTCTCATCACGGTCTCTGACACTTCACGGAAGGCGGGGGGACCGACGGCACCTCGACTGATCAAACCCGGCAGCGCGGAGCTCTGTCCTCAGGCGGCCCGGAGGTCAGGAGCGGTGTTCTCCTGCGAGGTCATTGGCGGCGCTCCGCGTCGTGTGGCCTTCAGACCGACGCCGGCGTCCGTTCGTGGTGGCGAGTCACCGATCGAGCGGTGCTGTCTTCTGAGCTGCGGCACAGAGAATCGCGGAGCGAAGAGGCTCCCCTGAGTAAGACAGGGGCCCGGGGTCATGACCGACGCGGTCACATCAGACACACCACCGTTTCACGTGAAACGTCGCTCACTTCGCGTCTAGCGAGCTATCGAGCGCGGCCTCCCTCGACCGCCCACCGTCTTCAATCTCTTGACCTGGCGCATTCCAAAGTGGAGGAGGCGTGTCGGTACGACAAGTGTAATGATCGAGTGTTTCACGTGAAACGCTCGGGGTCTCCTCGGGGGGCCGCCACAGTGCTGGGTGTACGTCGCTGTGCGGAGGAGTGCCGGTCCCGTGGGTGCGTGGGTGGCAACGGTGAGCGTGGCGTCTGGCAGGGGGCACTTTCACATGCACCGGGCTCCGTGCCCTCCCTCGCGGGAGTCGATGTCACCCGCGGGCTCTCGGCGGGCAGGAAGGTCACCCGGTCGGCGAAGCCACCGCAGGGGTTCCCCGTTGCTCTCTCCTGTGTGATCGCAGAGGTCCTGGTACCAAGGGTCCGGGCAGTGACGTTCGGGGGTGTGCCCCGGAGACTGGAGTCGAGCCCTCGAGTGGCCATCCCGTGGGGGAGTGCGATGCCGGGCTCCGCCGCGAGGGAGATTGCGGGATGCCTCGTCTCATTCGTCGTCCGACGAGACTCGGGGTCACCGGGTCCGGCGTCGACGTCCGATGGTGTGTGTCGTTGGGTAGAGGGGTCAGGTGAACGAGCGCCCCTCTCACGGGAGTGAGCTGTGGGGCCCCCGACTGCTGCACCACACGATCTCTCACGCCGCGTGCGTATGTTGTACGGCGAGAGACTCGGTGTCACCGGTGCTGGCCTGGCGTTCGATGGGGTGTCGACGTGTAGAGGGGCGCGGCGCGCGGGCCTCTCACAGGAGGAATTGACTTTTGTACCTTCGGGGGCTGGCGCAGCAGTGCTCATGCGGCGTCTCGTGTGTCGTGCGGGAGAGACTCCGGGTTACCGCAGCTGGCCGCGAGGCGCAACGGTGTCAGTCGATGAGCGGAGCGGGCCCCGCGATCGGTCTTGCTGCGGGGTGGGCAATGGTGTCACCGGCCGCCGCGGTGGCAGACGTGCCGTGATCCCTCGTCTCCAATGTGGCGCGCGCTGGGTATTCGAGACACGGTCGTTCGACACACGTCAGACACGGTGCTGATGGCGTCCGTGGGTGGGCGACGCCACGTCGTCCGGAGCCCGCTCCCGCGCAGGGAACTCCGTCAGTTCCGCGCCCAGCATCGGGCGCGGGTGTGCTCCCTCGTCGCGGATCGACCCCAGCTGTGCCTGGGGAACACGTCCTCTCGCGTGCCCGAGATGGTGAACCGGATGAATACACCGCAGGACGGGGGCTGTTTCACGTGAAACGGAGCGCGATCGGGCGGGGGATGGGAGGTGACCGGTCGATCTGAGGGTTCTCGGAGCCCGCCGGGGTGCCGAGAAGGACGCAGTCATGGATTCACCCGACGCGCGGACGACATCCGGCGTCAAAGGCCGGGGGGTGGGTGCCCATGGGAGGTGGGGGCGTCGGGTCCCGGATCGTGACTGAGGTATCGGACTAGCCCCGCAACGCCGGTGCACGGGGTGTCTCTTCGTGCTCCGTCGGCATCGAGTTGCACGAAGCCACTGGCGACGAGGCCCGCCTTCAGCTGGCCCTGTTTGAAGCCCTCGTTTCACGTGAAACGGACAGGGTTGGAGCTCACTGGCCACATGTATGCGGAACTGCGCGGACTGCGAGCATCTCTGCCCCCGGTCGTGCCTGTAATCCGAGGTCGGTCGCTGCGATTAGAGTGGAACGCGGCCCCGAAAGGAGTGGATGTTTCACGTGAAACAGTCCGAGAAGGCATCATCGAACGAATCGTTCGGGATGGACACCCCCCTCGCGCGAGAAATCGCGGATCTCTCCGTTCGCCGCCGCGCGCTCGAAGCAGTCACCGTGGAGTTCGGGGGAGAAACACGCATCCTGACGGTGTCGAACCAGAAGGGCGGCGTGGGTAAGACCACGAGCGCTGTGAACATCGCATCCGCGCTGGCTGGTCTCGGAGCGAAGGTCCTCGTGGTCGACCTGGATCCTCAGGGGAACGCCTCGACCGCTCTCGGTGTGCCGCACAACGCCGACACGCCGAGCGTCTACGACGTCCTCATCGACGAGTTCCCCCTCGCGGAGATCGTGCAGCCGAGCCCGGAGAGTCCGAACCTCTTCTGTGCGCCGAGCACCATCCACCTCGCCGGCGCTGAGATCGAGCTCGTCGCGCAGGTCGCGCGGGAGCACCGCCTGCGCCGCGCCCTGGAGGACTACCTCGCGGACCATCCCGTCGACTTCGTCATCATCGACTGTCCTCCTTCTCTCGGGCTCCTCACGATCAACGCGTTCACCGCGGCGAACGAGGTCTTCATCCCGATCCAGTGCGAGTACTACGCCCTCGAGGGCCTGAGCCAGCTGCTCGGCAGCATCCAGATGATCCAGAAGCACCTCAATCCGGGCCTCCATCTCTCGACGATCCTCCTGACGATGTTCGACGGCCGGACGCGGCTGGCGCAGCAGGTGGCAGAGGAAGTCCGGTCCCACTTCCCGTCTCAGGTGTTGGACACAGTGATTCCGCGCTCCGTTCGCGTGTCGGAAGCCCCCAGTTTCGGCCAGACGGTCATCGCCTACGACGGTCAGTCCGCCGGAGCGATCGCCTACCGTGAGGCCGCCGTCGAGATCGCGTCGCGACAGACGCAGAGCAAGGAGAAATAATGGCGAAGCGCACCGGACTCGGCCGCGGCATCGGAGCCCTCATCCCAACGGCGGACCAGACGGAACGTCCCGTCGACGTGTTCTTCCCCGGCGCGAAGATCGCCCCGGTGTCCGAGGCCCCCTCGACGACCACCGACTCCGCCCCCGAGACCGAACTCGAGGCGGTGCCCGGGATCCATCTGATCCAGGTCGACCCGCAGGCGATCGTCCCCAACCCTCGCCAGCCGCGCACGCACTTCAACCCGGAGGACCTCGCGGAGCTCGTCCACAGCGTCCGCGAGTTCGGTGTGCTGCAGCCGGTGGTCGTGCGGAAGAACGGTGACGGCGAGTACGAGCTCATCATGGGGGAGCGGCGCACGCGGGCTGCCCGTGAGGCGGGACTCGAATCGATCCCGGCCATCGTCCGCGACACGGCCGACGAGGACCTCCTCCGGGACGCGCTGCTGGAGAACCTCCACCGCTCGGAACTGAACCCTCTGGAAGAGGCATCGGCCTACCAGCAGCTCCTCGACGACTTCGGCATCACGCAGGAGGAGCTGGCCACGCGCATCGGGCGCTCCCGTCCTCAGATCAGCAACACCATCCGCCTGCTCAAGCTCCCGGTCCCGGTGCAGCAGCGGGTGGCCGCCGGCGTGCTGACCGCGGGGCACGCCCGCGCGATCCTCAGCGTGGATTCTCCGGAAGCGATGCAGCGTCTCGCGGACAAGGTCGTCAACGAGGACCTGTCCGTTCGCGCGACGGAAGAAGCCGCCAAGTCGCAGCCGTCTGCAGGCAAGACCCCGAAGCCGACACCTGGTGCGCGTCGGGCGTATCTGGACGAGGTCGCCGGCAAGCTCGGCGACCGCCTCAACACCCGGGTCCGGATCTCCCTGGGTGCACGGAAAGGCCAGGTCACGATCGATTTCGCATCGATCCAGGACCTGAACCGCATTCTCGAGGAGCTCGGTGAAGAAGGGTACGGCTCCGCGCGGTGACCGCGCCCCTGGTCGGGGCTGGCATAGACTCGCGTCATCTTGACGATGCGAGGGGGATGTCATGTCCAGACCAGCTGATCCAGCGACTATCAAGCGTCGCGTGATCGCCGTCAGTATCGCGGCGGCTCTGGGTGGATTCCTCTTCGGATTCGACACCGCGGTGATCAACGGCGCCGTCGACGCTCTGGCCGGAGACGTCTCCGGATTCGATCTCGGCACCGGCCTCAAGGGCTTCGCGGTATCGTCGGCCCTGATCGGCTGCGCCGTGGGCGCCTGGTTCGCAGGACCCGTATCGAACAAGTTCGGTCGCATCCCCGTGATGGTGGTCGCCGCTGCCATGTTCTTCGTCTCGGCGATCGGCTCCGGCCTCGCGTTCAGCGTCGTCGATCTCATCATCTGGCGTGTGATCGGCGGCCTCGGCGTCGGTGCGGCTTCGGTGATCGCACCCGCATACATCGCAGAGGTGTCGCCGGCAGCGATTCGCGGCCGTCTCGGCTCGCTGCAACAGCTCGCGATCGTCCTCGGCATCTTCGCCGCACTGTTGTCCGATGCCCTGCTCGCCGGTATCGCGGGGGAGGCGGACCAGCCCCTGTGGGGCCTGACCGCGTGGCGATGGATGTTCATGGTCGCGGCCATCCCCGCGCTCGTCTACGGGTTGATGTCGTTGCGGCTGCCGGAGTCCCCGCGCTATCTGGTGCGCAAGGGCGAGGTGAAGCGCGCCGCGGAAGTCCTCCAGACCGTCACGGGGACGATCGACACCGACGCGAAGATCAAGGAGATCACGGGCACGATCGACACGGAGCGCTCCGAGTCGCTGCGGGACCTGCGAGGAAGCCGTCTCGGGCTCAAGCCGATCGTCTGGGTAGGCATCCTGCTGTCGGTGTTCCAGCAGTTCGTCGGCATCAACGTCATCTTCTACTACTCCACCACGCTGTGGCAGTCGGTGGGCTTCGACGAGTCCAGCGCGCTCCTCACCTCCGTCATCACGTCCGTCACGAACATCGTCGTCACGATCGTCGCGATCCTCCTCGTCGACCGCATCGGGCGTCGGATCATGCTGCTGGTCGGCTCGGTCGGTATGACGGTGACCCTCGGGCTCATGGCTCTCGCGTTCTCGTTCGGCACGCTCGACGCCTCCGGAACCGCGACCCTCCCCGACCCCTGGGCCACCGTCGCCCTCATCTGCGCCAACGGCTTCGTCGTGTTCTTCGGTGCGAGCTGGGGCCCGTTGGTGTGGGTGCTCCTGGGCGAGATCTTCCCGAACTCCATCCGTGCCGGTGCTCTGGCCGTCGCCGCGGCGGCGCAGTGGGTGGCCAACTTCTTCATCTCGACGACTTTCCCGGCGTTCGCCGAGATCGGCCTCACGTTCGCCTACGGCTTCTACGCGTTCTTCGCGCTGCTGTCGTTCTTCTTCGTGTTCTTCAAGGTGCCGGAGACCAAGGGCCGCGAGCTCGAGGACATGAGCGAGGATGCGAAGGTGGAGCGCCGACCCCGTCGCGCGCGCGCGTAGGCTGGAGGGATGACCGAAGCCGTCCCCCGTCGCGCCAGCCTGGAAGTGCTGCGCGCCGAGGCGTCGGACGAACTCGCCGTCCTCGTGCAGGAGCGCCTGCTCGGCGGCGAGGACCCGTGGGAGTTCATGGAGGAGCTGCCCAGCGTCGACGAACTCGTCGTCTACCTGCTCCGCGCCGACAACATCGCCGCGAACGATGGTGTGCGTCCGAACGCCGCGCGACACTACCGCGTGCTGCGACAGATCGCCCTGGAATACCCGGAGCTCACCCCGGCCGTCTGGGGGCTTCTGGACGAGAAGCAGCGCCACCGTCGCTGGGACCCGCGCATCGCCGACGCCTCCTGACGCCGATGCTCCTCGTTCTCTCCTGACCCGTGGCGGACCAGTTCGGGCGGCCCGGGGAATGCGAGAAGGGCCGCACCCGGAGGTGCGGCCCTTCTCGTGGTCGTGGGGGGATCAGCCGAGGAAAGCGGCCAGATCCTGTTCGAGGGCGAACTTCGGCTTGGCGCCGATGATCGTCGTCTTGACCTCTCCGCCCTGGAAGACCTTCATCGCCGGGATCGACGTGATCTGGTACTTCATGGCCAGCTCCGGGTTCTCGTCCACGTTGAGCTTGAGGATGGTGATCTTGTCGGGGTTGTCGGACTGGATCTCGTCCAGCACCGGCGCGACCATACGACACGGACCGCACCACTCGGCCCAGAAGTCCACCAGCACGGGACCATCGGCCTGCAGCACGTCCTGCTCCCAGGTCGCCTGGCTCGTTGCCTTTGCACTCATCAGAGTTCTCCTTGTTCGAGGTTCGCCTGTTGCAACAACGGGCGGGGGGAAAGTGTTCCCGGCCGTGGTCAGGCCGTGATGACCTCGGCGGCCTCGGCCGCGGGGACCTCGACGGAGGAGTCCTCGAGGTCGGCGAGGAAGTGCTCGGCGTCGAGGGCGGCGATCGTGCCCGTCCCGGCGGCGGTGATGGCCTGGCGGTAGGTGGGGTCGATCACGTCGCCGGCGGCGAAGACACCGGGGACCGACGTGCGCGAGGAGCGACCGTCGACCCAGATCGTCCCCTCGGGCGTGAGCTCGAGCTTCTCGTGGACGAGGTGGGTGCGCGGATCGTTGCCGATGGCGATGAACAGGCCGTCGAGGGGCAGGTCGCGCAGCGAGCCGTCCTCCGTGGAACGCAGCTGCACGCCCGAGACGGCGTTGTCGCCGAGGATCTCCACGACCTCGCTGTTCCACACGAACTCGATCTTCTCGTTCGCGAAGGCACGCTCCTGCATGATCTTCGAGGCGCGGAGGGAGTCCTTGCGGTGGATGACGTACACCTTGTCCGCGAAACGCGTGAGGAAGGTGGCCTCCTCCATGGCCGAGTCGCCGCCGCCGACGACGGCGATCGTCTTCTGACGGAAGAAGAAGCCGTCGCAGGTGGCGCACCAGGAGACGCCGAAGCCGGAGAGGCGCTCCTCGCCCTCGATGCCGAGCTTGCGGTAGGCAGACCCGGTCGCGTAGATGATGGTCTTCGCCTCGTGGGTGGCGCCCGAACCGAGGGTGACCTTCTTGACGGGGCCGGCGACGTCAAGCTCGGTGACGTCGTCGTAGAGCACCTCGGTGCCGAACTTCTCGGCCTGCTCCTGGAACTTGGCCATGAGCTCGGGACCCTGGATGCCCTCCGGGAAGCCGGGGTAGTTCTCCACCTCAGTCGTGTTCATGAGCTCTCCGCCGACCTCGACGGAGCTCGCGATGAGCAGCGGCTCCAGGTTCGCGCGCGCCGCGTAGATGGCAGCCGTGAATCCGGCGGGGCCGGAGCCGATGATGATGACCTGACGCATGTGATCTCCGTTAGAAAAGCGGTGCCGTCGAAAGACGTCCGACTGCTTCAACCCATGGTAACCGCGGGGCATTCCCGCGTCAGCGGCCGGGCAGGAACCGCCGGACGAGCCTCCCGGCGGCCTTCAGCTCCGGCACGCGGAAGACCGCGAGGATCGCGACGTACACGAGCACGACCGCGAGGCCGACGACGGCGGTCGCCAGGGCGCCGGGGAGGACTCCGGATGTCGCCCATCCCGTCGTTCCGCCGAGGAGGAGGAATGTGCCCCAGCCGACGAGCCCCGCCGGGATCGCGGCGATCGCGAAGACCGCGAGGGCGCGCAGCCAGGACAGGACTCCGAGTCTGCCGATCTTGCGATGCAGCAGCCAGGTCGCCACGATCGTCTGCAGCGTGCTGGCGATCGACTGGCCCAGAGCCACGGCGGCAGCCAGCTGGGTCAAGGCGATGACCTCCGCGGACAGGAGGGCCGCCGCGCCCAGCGCGGTCACGACGATCAACGTGCACTGGAAGATCGTGAACCAGAAGGGCGTGCGCGTGTCGTCGTAGGCGTAGAAGGTGCGCTGGACGATGAACAGGATCGTGAGCGGGATGAGGCTGATCAGGTAGCAGAGGAGGACGATGGCGGCGCCCTCGGCATCCGAGGGGCTCTCGGTGAAGACGCGGGAGGCGGGGATGGCTGCGGCGGCGACGGCGGCGACGGCGGCGACGATGAAGAACAGCAGTGTGCGGATGCTGCGCGAGATGTCCCCGCGGACCTCGTCATCGCGACCTGCGGCCGCGTGCTCGCTGATCTGCGTGAAGTACGGGGTCCCGATCGACAGCACGATGACCGAGTACGGCAGCATGAAGATGAGCCAGGCGTTGGCCGTCACGGCGAGCGAAGCACCCGACTCGGACGCGTTGCTGACGATGTTGCCCTGGAGCACCCCCGCGGACAGCGAGGCCAGGGCCATCAGGAAGGTCCACCCCGCGAGCTTGCCCACGTTGCCGAGGCCGACACCCCGCCAATGGAAGTCGGGACGCAGGGACAGCCCCGTCCGCCTCCAGAACAGCAGCAGGATGAGCGCCTGCACGGCGATACCGAGGGTCGCCGTGCCGCCGAGCGTCGCGATCATCTCCGGCGTCCAGTCGGCGGAGTTCCGGGAGACCGGGGAGAAGGCCCACCCCAGGATCAGGAATCCGATGATGGAGACG
Source organism: Microbacterium sp. K36 (assembly GCF_004794355.1). NCBI lineage: Bacteria > Bacillati > Actinomycetota > Actinomycetes > Micrococcales > Microbacteriaceae > Microbacterium > Microbacterium sp. K36. The sequence continues at coordinate 23,803 of NZ_SSDN01000050.1, forward strand.
ATGTTGTTGACGACGGGCGCCCAGGTGAAGGGGCCGAAGATCCGACGCGCGTTCAGGGCTTCGCCCAGCAGGGCGTACAGACCGTAGAAGAGGATCTGCGGGAGACACCAGTACGCGAGCGCGGTCGCGAGCGCCTGGGTGGTCGAGGACAGGCCCCCGGCGACGATCTGCACGAGCCACGGGGCGGCGATCGTGGCGATCGCCGTGACAGCCACCAGCACGACCGTGCCGAGCGTGAAGAGCTTCGAGATGAAGGCATTGCCCCCGTCGGCGTCTGCGGTGGCCTTGACGATCTGCGGCACGATGACCGCGGTGAGGATACCGACGGAGATGAGAGAGAAGACGCTGTTCGGGAGAGTGTTCGCCGCGGCGAACGCGTCGGCCGGCCCCGAGTTGAACGACCCGATCACTGCCACCAGGACGATGCTGCGCAGCAGCCCGGTCACGCGCGACACCATGGTGCCGGCGCCGATGATGGCGCTGGCGCGCCCGAGACTACTCACGCGACTCCTTCGTGGGCGGGGCATCCGGACCGTCATGGTGCTCCTGCACGGCCGCCTCCGCCTCCTTCTCCTCGATCAGTTCCTCGACGGCGGCCTCCACGGCCTGCTCTTCGATCGCCTCCCGACGCTTCCGGCGCACGGTGCGCACCACCCCGAGAGCGATGAGGAGCACGGCGAGTCCGCCGAAGACGACGAGGCCGATGGTCTCCCACTCCGCGCGCACCGCGACGCGGATGGTCTGCTCGGACTGGATCGGCACCCCGGTCGGGCTGGTGAGGCTGAGGCGCAGATCGAGCTCGCCGCTGCCGACACGGGCCGACACCGGCACCTTCGCCCTCGTGGTCGAGTTCGCCTGCACGGCGACGTCGATCACGGGCGTCACCTCGAGGCGCGGATCGGTGGGTGCGGCGTACAACCGGACCGTCACCGGCCACGGGAGGTCGTTGCGCACGGCGATGGGGAGGTCGGCGTTGGCCGTGAGGAGCTGGATGGTGCTGGAGTCGGGGATGCTGACGGCGCCGAGCGTCTCGGTGGTGCGCGCACGATGTGCCGCGACCTTCTCGGCGAAGGCTTCCGCGGACGATCCGACCGCGATGGTCCGCAGGATCCGGATCCGCTCGGGGCTCAACAGCACGAGGGGGTCGCTGAGGACGGTGGCGAAGGCTGTGAGGGAGCGCTCGTCGGCGAGGAGATTGGTGAGGTCGGACGCCCGGGTCGCCGCGGCCGTCTCGGGCAGGCTCACCGAGGCGGCCGGAGCCGCCCGCACGGTCGAGAGCTCGAAGCCGATCGAGTCGGCCGCCGAGATCGCGTCGCGGAGGGCGTCCGCGGAGCGGTTCTCGTCGCGCTCCAGGCCGATGAGGATCGGAGCGCCGGGGGCGCGGGCGCCGGCGAGGAAGAGCCGCGCCGCCGCTTCCGCCAACAGCCCCTGGCGGGGAACCGAGGCGGATTCGGTCGCCGCGGCAGACAGCGCGGCCGACGTGGCGGCGTCGGTGACGAGCAGGTCCTGACCGCCCGCTGTCGCGTGGGCCGCACTCTGGTCTCCGACGGTCTCGGACGACACGATGGTCGTGGCGGGGCGTCCCAGATAGCCGGTGAATGCCGCGAGGTCGGCCTCCGTGAGGTCGCTCTCCGGCCAGACGATCCCGGGGATCGCGCCGTCGATCTCCGTGAGCTGCTCGTCGGTGGGAAGAGCCGGTCCGTCGGTCGGCGTCGCCGACGGACCGGCGGTGGTGCCGGGAGTGCTCGTCGGTGTCACGGCTCGCTGCTGGGGGAAAGCGGCGGGATCGAGCAGCGACGTCAGCGGCAGCGGCGCCAGCGCCCCGGGCAGACCGGCCTGCGCCTGCACCGTGAGGTCGGCATCGCCGAACTGCAGGGCGAATCGGGTGTTCGGGAGCTCGTCGAGCCGCTGCAGCCAGTCGGTCGCCGCGGAGGGGGCGGCGGTGCCCAGCGCGCGGATCGAGGTGAGGATGGCAGGGTCGACCGCGAGCACCGCCGTCGTCCCGGCCACGCCGTCGAGCTGCGCGGTGAGGTCGCCGTCCGGGGCGGTCAACTCCGTGAGCTCCTCGGCGCTCAGGAGGGCACCGCCCGCCGGCGTGGCGGTGATGGGCACGATGACCCCGACCGGGCTCGTGGGGCCGGAGGTGACGACGAGGACGCTCGTCGCGGTGGTGTCCCAGATGGTGGTGCGCTGCCCCTCACCATCTTTCGTGCCGGCGTCGCTCAGGGCAGCCCGCAGCGGGTACACCCCGGGTTTCAACGGCTTCAGGGTCTCCTGTGGCACGTACACGGTGGTGGCAGCGGATCCGCCCGCCTCCGCCGGCTTCGTGGTCTCCTCTCCGAGCGGGAGGAAGGAGCCCGCGGCCTGGCCCTCGTCCAACCACTCGGTGACGGCATCGTCGTCGGTCAGCGGGGTGCTCCCGAGCTCGACCTCGACGCGACCGGCCGAGAGCTCCGCCTCGGTCTCGTTCTCGATCGTGACCACGGCCGACGTCGACGTGCCCGGCGCGACGGTGCCCCGCAGACCCGCCGTGACGTGCAGTTCGACCCGGTGGTCGTCGTCCGCGGCCGGCTGGTCGGCCGCCACAGCGGGACCGGCGACACCTACGGCGCAGACACCGGCGGCGACCACGAACGCCGCGAGCCGGCGCACGCGCGCGCGGAGGCCCGTCTCGGGAGTGATCGCGGTCATGAAGGTCTTCCTCGAACGCCGGGGAGAGGCGGATCGTGAGTACTGACTCTGCGATTCTAGGAGGCCGGACAGAGGAGAACCCTGAAGACGCGTAGAGTGACGGCCGTGTCCGACGCCCCCGCCCCCCGCCCCGACCCGCTCCGCAGTGCCGCGTTCGCCGCGGATCTCGACGCCGCCGACCTCCGATCCGAGCCCCTGCGTCGTCTCTGGGGAGAGGAGGCGGACGACGCCCTGGCCCGCGGCCTGCGCGAACCCATCCTGCGGGCGATCGCCGGGGACGAGGGCGTGCTCGCGACCCTCGGACGCCTCCTGGTGCTCGGGCTTCCGCAGCCCCGAGCGGCGGTGGAGCGCGCCCTGCCCACCCTCGGCGTGGACGGTCTGGAGGCCCTGGGGCTGGCGACGGTCGACGCCGACTCCGTGATCCCGGTCGCGCTGCTGCGCCCGCAGTCGTTCGTCGACGAGGACGGTGTCGGGGAGTGGTGGATCGCGAGCGATCTGGACGAGGTCGCCCTCGACGGTCCGCTGCCGGCCGATCACGTCCTCGGAGTGGGCGGCGCCTCCCGCACGCTCGCTGAGACGGTCGTGCCGCTCGCGGTGGATCGTGCCCTCGACCTCGGCACGGGGTGCGGCATCCAGGCACTCCTCGTGGCGCGGCGCGCCGGCCGGGTCGTCGCCACCGATGTCTCCCGCCGCGCGCTCGCCTACGCCGCGTTGAACGCGCAGCTCAACGGGGTCACGAACATCGAGTTCCGCCACGGGAGCATGTTCGAGCCGGTCGCCGGGGAGGCGTTCGATCTCATCGTCTCGAACCCGCCGTTCGTGATCACCCCCCGAACGGAGGGCGTCCCCGCCTATGAGTACCGCGACGGCGGTCTCGTCGGCGACGCGCTGGTCGAGCAGTTCGTGCGCACGGCACCGGCGCACCTCACCCCGGGCGGCATCGCCCAGCTTCTCGGCAACTGGGAGTCCCGCACGGGGATCACCGGCCTCGCCCGGCTGGACGCGTGGGTGCCCGCCGACCTCGACCTGTGGGTGGTGGAGCGGGAGGAGCTGTCACCCCTCGCGTACGCGGAGCTGTGGATCAGGGACGGCGGCATCACACCGCGCGATGCCGCCTTCACCCCGCTGCTGACCGCGTGGCTCGACGACTTCGCGGCGCGGGGCGTGACCGCGATCGGCTTCGGCTACGTGCTGCTCCGCCGGGGGCAGGGGGAGCCGCTGCGGCGGTCGGAGCGGATCTCGCAGCCCGTGGCGAACGTGGGAGCGGCGCTCGGCCTCGGCCTCACGGCCCACGATGCGCTCCCCGACGGACTGCCCGACACGCTCGTCGTGGCCCCCGACGTCACGGAGGCCCGTCATCTGCTCCCGGGCAACGACGACCCGAGCGTCATCGAGCTGCGTCAGGGCGGCGGGTTCGCGCGGACGGTCGCGGTGGACCCGGCGCTGGCCGGCTTCGTCGGCGCCTGCGACGGGGAGCTCCAGGTGCTGCAGATCGCCCCCGCCCTCGCCGACCTCTTCGAGGTGCCTTTCGCGCAGCTCTGGGCGGAGCTCGAGCCGCGCATCCGAGGACTCGTGCTCGACGGCTTCCTCCTCCCGGGGGAATAGTCCCGGCTTCCATGCGTTCGAATACACCATGAAGGCTTTCGGATTCCTCTCGTTCGGTCACTACGCCGACGTGCCCGGCTCGGCCACCCGCACCGCGGGCGACATGCTGAAGCAGACCATCGAGATCGCGGAGGGCGCGGACGAGCTCGGCGTCAACGGCGCCTACGTCCGCGTGCACCACTGGGCCCGCCAGGCGGCGTCCCCGATGCCGCTGCTGACGGCCATGGCCGCGCGCACCGAGCGGATCGAGGTCGGCACCGGCGTGATCGACATGCGCTACGAGAACCCGTTCCAGTTCGCGGAGGAGGCGGCCGCACTCGACCTCATCGCGGACGGCCGGATCGCGCTCGGCGTGAGCCGCGGGTCACCCGAGACGGCGCTGCGCGGCTACGAGACCTTCGGCTTCCGCGACGAGGAGGACCCGGAGCGCGGCAGCGTGCTCGCGCGGGAGAAGTTCGAGATCTTCCTGCGGGCCATCGACGGCGAGCGACTCGCCCCCGGCGACCCCCGGATGGTGGGCGCGGGACAGTACCTCGCGATCGAGCCGCAGTCGCCCACGCTGCGTGACCACATCTGGTGGGGCTCGGGCTCGCGCGCCACGGCCGAGGAGACCGGACGCCAGGGGCTCAACATGATGAGCTCGACGCTCGTGACCGAGGCCACGGGTCAGCCGTTCCACGAGCTGCAGCGCGAGCAGATCGAGCTGTTCCGCTCCGCCTACCGCGAGGCCGGTCACACCGGGTCGCCGCGGGTCTCGGTCAGCCGCAGCGTGTTCCCGCTCGTGTCGGATATGGACCGCGCCTACTTCGGGCTGCGCAGCGAGGAGAACGCCGACCAGATCGGCATCATCGACGGTTTCCGTTCCACGTTCGGCAAGACCTACGCGGCGGAGCCCGACGTCCTCATCGAGCAGCTCCGGCAAGACGAGGCCGTCATGGCCGCGGACACCCTCATGCTGACAATCCCGAACCAGCTCGGGCCGGAGTACAACCTCCACGTGCTCGAGGCGTTCGCGGAGCACGTGGCGCCGGCCCTCGGGTGGAAGCCCAACACGGAGGGACCGGTCCAGGGCGACCCCGTGGTCTGATCCGGCACGGCGGTCCGCTCTTGACAGGGGCCGCGTTACGCCCGACGCTGGGGACGGCGCGCCGACCGGTGCCCGTCCCCACCGCTTCGGAGGCACCATGACCCGCGTGCGCGTCGACCTCAACATCACCCTCGACGGCTTCGCCACGACGACCGATCAGACCCCGGAGAACCCCTTCGGCGAGGACTGGGGACGACTCACCGCGGCCTACACGGCGACCCGCACCTTCCAGGAGCGCGTCTTCCACGACACGAGCGGCGCGGGCACGACCGGGGTCGACGAGAAGTACGCGGCGCAGTACTTCCAGGGCATCGGCGCCGAGATCATGGGCGCCGGGATGTTCGGGCTCCACGCGAACCCGGACGACCCGGAGTGGCGCGGCTGGTGGGGCGAGGAGCCGCCGTTCGAGGTGCCGGTGTTCGTCCTCACGCATACTCCGCGCCCGTCGATCGAGTTCGCGAACGGCACGAGCTTCCGCTTCCTCTCCGCGACCCCGGAGGAGGCGCTGCGGGAAGCCGTGGCGGTGGCCGGAGGACGTGACGTGCGCGTCGGCGGCGGGGCGACCACGGTCCGGGAGTTCCTGCGCGCGGGGCTCGTCGACGACCTGCACGTGGGCATCACCCCCATCCTCACCGGCAGCGGCATCCGACTCTGGGATGACCTGCGCGGCCTTGAGGCCGGCTATCGCGTGACGTCCGAGGTCGCGGAGTCCGGAGTGACCCACATCACGTTCTCCCGCGAGGGCTGAGTCGCCGGCGCGCGGTCGCAGAATCGCACCGGGGTCGCACGGACTCCGTGGATCCCTGCGACCTCGCGCGGAAGTGCGGCGTCAGAGCGGAGGCCCGAACAGCTCCTCGCCGTGCTCGTGGAGGAGCCGGTACGCGTCGGCGAAGGTCTCGGGTTCCTTCTCACCCGGCGCGCCGTACCGGGCGAGGAGGAGCCCGAGAAGGCCGCGGGCGGGAGGGGTGAGCGGCTTGAGGTGATCCGCCTCGTTCGGCTGCGGGGTGCCGTCCTCGGGATTCGGCGGGGTGTACGCGGGTGTGGTCACGGGCCAGTCGGCCGGGTGCCGCGGCTTGTCGAGGTTCACGACGTTGAGCAGCGTGTTGGCCGACTGATCGCGGTCGTTCAACGGCTCCAGGCCGTGCAGGCGCGACAGCGTGGCGGTGACCGACCCGTGGTGCATCTCGTCGTGGATGATCGTGCCGCGCCGCGTGTACGCCGACACCGCGATCGCCGGGACACGACAGCCGAGCCGGTCGAACGTGAAGCCCATCTCCCCGGCGCCGCTGTCCTTCGTGGGTTTCGTGGCTGCGGGCGGCGGCACGTGGTCGTAACAGCCGCCGTGCTCGTCGAAGGTGATGAGCAGCAGGGTGTTCACGGCGTTCGAGCCGCCGGGCGTCGCGCTCGTGCGCACGGCCTCGTAGACGTCGTGGATGAGCCGATCGCCCGCCCGCACATCGGAGATGGCGCTGTCATATACGGGCTCGCCGTCGACCACGCTCTCCCGCGGCTTCCCGAACGGCGGATGGAAGTCGTTGTGGTCGTAGACCATCCGGGGCTCGATGAACGCGTACGCCGGGAGGGTGCCGTTCTTCGCGTCGGCGTAGAAGTCCTCCATCGTGCCGAAATGATCCGTGCGCCAGTACTTCTCCAGCACCGCCGCATGCAGCATCCCCGTGAAGGAGACGAGCTGGAGTTCGTCGATGTAGATCCGCCAGCTCACCTTGCGGTCTTCCAGACGGTTGAACACGGTCGGTGCGGCAGGGGCATCGAGCCACTTCCGGTAGCCGCCGCCCGCCTGATTCGTCACGAAGCCGTGCGAGGTCGACGCGTGGAAGAAGGAGCGATTGCAGAAGGTCTGGGAGGGCACTCCGGCGTACCAGTGGTCGAACACGGCGAACTCGGCGGCGAGGGTCGAGAGCACCGGAAGCATCTCCGGGGAGAACGAGCCCATGATGTGCCGCGCTTCGTCCAGGCCCGGTTCTTTCCCGTCGCGCAGTCGGCGGAAGTTGATGATGTAGTCCTCGAGGAAGCCGGACATCGTCGCCTTCTCGCCGTGGGTGGGGGCGTTGAAGGGCGTGGTCATCTCGTCGACGAACAGGTCGGCGTTGGTCTTCGGGTCGACGGTGCCGAAGATCTGCGTGTTGACGTGCGGGTACTCCTCACCCGGGTCCGGATCGGGGAGGCTCATGATGCGGTCCGTGTCGCCCCGGTAGACGTGCGCCTCCACCACCGTGCCGTCCGGGGCGGTGTTGCTGTGCGTGCCGAACGCGAGACCCTCGAAGGTCTCGCCTGCCGGCAGCGTCTCGGCCGTGTAGAGGTAGCCGAGGAGGTTGTCGAAGGAGCGGTTCTCGCCCATCACCACGACAACGTGATCGAAGCCGGGCTCGGAGCGGGGCGTGAGTGCGGCGAACGGATCCGGATCGTCGGCGAAGCCGTCCCGGCCTCCGGCCCCGGCGACGGAGGCCCCGATAGCCGCCCCTCCCGCGCCGCCGATCACAGCTCCGGCCAAGGCGGCGCCGCCCACGGTGAGGAATCCGCGCCGGGAGGGGTCGCGGGGAGAGGCGTCGGAGGGGGTGTCAGCGTCGACCATGCCGCGATCCTATGACCGCGCGAGCCAGTGCAGCATTCCGGTGTCCCAGGAAAGTCGCGGAACGGTTTGGAAGGATCGGGGAGTGCATTCCGTGGTCGCCCCCTCCGAAACCGTCGCGTTCTGGGAACGACGCTCCGTGGTGCTCGCGGTCTTCCTCGTCCCGCTGACTCTCGCGATCGTGCTGTTCACGATCGATTCCGGGCCCGTCTTCCTCCTCTGTCTCGCCGCCGTTCTGCCCGCGGCGGCAGTGACAGGGCTCGCCGCACGGTGGCTCGCTCCGCGGGGTGCGCGGTCATGGGCGTCGTCCCTGCTCGCCCTCGCCTGGGGCGCCGGTGCTGCCGTGCTCCTCGCGACCGGAGTCGGCGCGTGGTCGTCCGAGCAGGCGATCTACGTCGACGACCAGGGCATCGTGCGTGAGGCGATCCCCACGATGTGGGTGCTGACGCCCATCGTGGAGGAGATCGGAAAGGGTCTCGGCGTGCTGCTCGTCCTTCTGCTCGCACGACGCATCGGCCTGCGCGGCGTGCTCTTCGGCGCGATGGTCGGCGCACTGGTCGGCGTCGGCTTCGCGGCGGTGGAGGATGCCTCCGCGATCGCGGCGGACGTCGCAGCGAACGATCTCGGCTACGGCGTGGTGACCTGGATCGTCCGCACCCTGACGTTCCCCACCCATGCCGCGCTCACCATCTGGACCGGGGCGGCGCTCGGTCTCGCTCTCGACGCCCGTCGCGCCTGGACGCGCCCGATCCTCGCGGTCGCCGGGCTCTTGGTGGCGATCAGTGCCCACGGGGCGATCAACTACGGGAACGTCGCCGGAGCCACCGATCAGGCCTCGTTCTTCACGTCCCTGGGTACGGCCTTCGGCTGGATCATGGTGTCGACGGTCCTCGCCGTGACCCTCCGTCTCGTGCTGAAGCGTCGCCGGGTCTGACTCGCCCGGTCGGACGGGCACAGCTTCGGAGATCGCGGCCGACACGCCGCCGTCGGGGGCTGAACGACGGCGAGTCGAGCCCCGGCTCCGAAGCTGTGCCCGGACAGGCTGCGGCGTCGTGGGTGCTTCAGATGTCGCTGTAGTCGTTGCCACCGGTGCTGAGGCGGCTCACGATGTCGCCGGTCATCTTGAGGTCGACATACTCCACACCGACCTCGCCGGGATTCGTGAGCGAGGAGGTGCCGGGGACTTCCCGCACGCAGATGCTCAGGTAGTCGGCGACGCCGTCGCCGTCCTCATCCCACCCGTCCACGGCCCCTGCATCCATCGCCTCAGCGCGCGTCGAGCCGATGCCGACACCCTCCGGAGTCCGGACGATCACTCCCGGCGCGTCCGCCGACACCACCAGGTCGATACGGGTGTCGCGGACCGTGGCCTTCGTTCCCGGCCAGTCGTAGCCGGCGTACACGGCGCCGTACGGGCCCTCCACGGGCGCCTCCGCCGGCGCCGATCCGAACGCATCGGTGAGGGCCGCGAGGGCGCCGTCCGCGTCGTCGTATGCGAGCACGGGGCCGTCATCGATCGAAAGGCCGTCGACCGAGATCTCCACGACACGGTCTGCGGGTGTCGCGGGGGGAGAGGCGATGATCGACGGGGACGGCGATGGCGATGGTACCGGTGTACCGCCCTCCGTGGTCTCGGGCGCGCAGGCGGTGAGGGCGAAGCCCAGGAGTGCAACGGCGGTCGAAACGATCACGAGCCGAGAGCGGTGCGGCATGGCTTGAGCCTAGTGTGAACGCGGATCGGCCAGCGGACGGAGTCCGAACCGTTGTCGATGCGGCATCCGTGGGCGAAGAGTGGGCGCCGCCCGGAGAGAACCCCGGACGACGCCCGCTGACGAACTACTCCGCCTCGACCGTCTCCACCGCGGTCGCACGGCGGCGACGCAGGGCGAACAGGCCGAGGCCGGCGGCGAGCAGCACGATGGCGCCGATGACGAACGGCGTGCTGTCCGCACCGGTCGTCGCGAGGTCGCCGTCGGTCGCGCCGCCCGAGTCGCTCTCACCGGGGACGATCGCGTCGCCGTCAGCCGCTGCGGTCACGGTGAGGGAGGCCGTCACCTCGGTGCCGTCGGGGAGGATCACGGCGAGGGTGTGCGTCCCCGCCGGGGTGGCCGCGGGGATGGTGACGGTGCGCGAGAACGTGCCGTCGGCCGCGACCGTGACCGTACCGAGCGCGACCGGGTCGGACCGCAGCTCGAGGGCGAGCTCCGCGCCGGCCGCGAAGCCGCTTCCGGACACCGCGAGCGTGCCGCCGGCCGCGACCGAGGACGCGCCCAGCTCGACCGCCGCGGGCTTCTCCGGCTCCGGCTCCTCCGTGACCGGTGGGTTGACACCGGCCTCGGTGACCCACTTCTCACCAGCATCCGACTTGGTCACCGTGAACGTGTCGTAGACGGCGCCGACGGGGAGGTCGGTCGTGGCGTCCGGCTGCTTCTCGGCGAGGTACGACCGATAGACGAGCTGGTTCTTCGAGACGTCGATCACCTGGTACGTCGTCACGCCCTGACCGCGCAGCACCTGCGTGGCGCCGTTGTTGGTCCAGACGTTCTTCTCCGGGGTCTCCAGGTCGTAGTGCTTCGCGCCGGAGTTCGACACGACGTAGACCGGGCCGGTGGTGAGGCCCGGAGTCTCGGTCGCATCCGTGTTCACGTAGCCGCGGGCGTACGTGTGGTCGTGCCCCATGAGCACGAGATCGATGTCGTTGCGCTGGAAGACGGGCAGCCACTCGGCGCGGAGCACCGGCTCGTCACGACCGGCCGAGGCCGAGAAGACCGGCTGGTGGAACGTGACGACGTTCCACTTCGACGGGCTGTTCTGCAGCAGCAGGTCGAGCCAGGCGGCCTGGAAGCGCGTCCACAGGGTGCCGATCTGCGACGACGGGCACTCCACCCCCGTGCAGGACGGGAGTCCGGCCGGGGTGAGGAAGGTCGTGTCGCGGGTCGCGTTCAGGGTGATGAAACGGACGCCCTGGTAGTCGGTGTAGTACGCGGTCTCGGCCGCGAACGAGCTCCAGTGGTCGAAGAACGCGCGGTACTGCTGCGCGACCTCGGAGTCGCCCTTCGCGAGGTTCGCGAGCTCACCGATCGAGCTCGTGGACGGGTTGTTGTGCGGGTACTCGAATGCGGCCTTCCAGGCCGTGAGCAGCTTGTCGCCGGAATACTCGTGGTTGCCCGGAGCGGCCATGACGTTGGTGCGCACGGCGGAGTCCTTCATCCCCTTGAACCAGTTGACCCACTCGTTCTCGTTGCTGGAGGTGTTGATCAGGTCGCCCGCGTGCACGGAGCCGATCGAGCGGGGAGCCTGCGCCTCGGCCTGCTTCACGACGCTCGGCCACGTGGTGTCGAGGCCGATCTGGGCGTCGCCGTAGTAGATGAACTGGAAGTCGCTCGCCTTCGGGTCCGCCGTGCGGAACTCGTACCAGTCGCTCCAGCTCCCGGGGAGACCCACCCGGTAGCGGTAGGCCGTGGCGGGGGTGAGGTCGGTGACCGTGGCCGAGAAGTGCTTGTTCGGGTTGCCGTTCACCACTCCGGCGTCGTAGCCATCGACCGTGCGGGTGTCGCCGCCGGACGCGAGGCCGATCTCGACCTGGCCGACCGTGTGCGACGCGTCGCCGGCGAGCCAGGAGAACGACTGCGACACCTCCGGCTTCTCGGTCGGCGTGAGGATGACCCGGGTCGGTGGGGCGACGACGGGAGTGCCGGGGTCGGAGGCCTTCACGAGCGTCAGCGACGGCATGTCGAAGTAGATGTCGGAGCTCGACGCGCGGTCCTGGAACAGCGACACGGCGATGGTGTTCGTGCCGTCGCGGAGCAGGTCTCCCTCGGCGCTGAACGTGCTGGTGAGCGGGTCGCCGTTGGAGTCGCCGGCGTACTCGATGTTGGTCGTGTCGGTGATGCGGCCGTCGACGTAGCGGGCCACCTCTTCGCCGTTGATCCACACGATGAGTGCGTCGTCGAAGGTGACGGTGCTCTGCAGGGCGGCGACCTGCTCGGCGACGCCGGCCTCCAGCTCGAATGTCGTGCGGAAGAAGTAGGTCGGCACCGTCGGTGCCGCCGAGCCGTCGAGGTAGTGGTTGAGGAGCGTCTTCGGGGTGTGCGGTCCGACGGGGGCGAGCTTCCCGTTCTTCGCGCCGAAGCTACCGGGCGCGGTCTTCCAGGCGCTGTCGTCGTAGGCGGGCAGCGTCCAGTCGCGCAGCGCAGCCGGGGCGGGGGACGGGTCGGAGCCGTCGTCGAGGTAGTGCCAGGGCGTGTCGCCGGTGACGAGCGATCCGGTCGGCACCTCGGGGTCGGGCGCGGCCAGGGCCGCAGGGGCGACGACGGCGCCGCCGAGCACGGCGAGCAGCGCGACGGACGTCAGTCCGCGACGCCGCCACCGGACCGCAGGGGTGGGGGAGGTCATGTCTGTCCTTCGTGGGTGGGTGTCCGTGCTCAGCCGCACGGGGCGCCCCCAGCCCAGCGGAGCCGGATGACCGCGGTCTGACGTCGAGGCGACGGGGAGGTGAACGGGGGTGCGGGCGGGCACAGCTTCGGAGATCGCCCGAGACACGCCGGGGGGTACTGGCTCGGAGCCGGCGCGTCGGCCGGAAGCTCCGAAGTCGTGCCCGGTCCGGGAGGGGTGGAAAGCGGGCCGGTACGCTGGAACCCATGCTCAACATGGCCGACGGCCTCGCGCGTCTCGGCGCGCTCGCCGAGAATCCCGTCGTCCGCACCCTCGCGGAGGCCTTCGACGAAGCCGGTTTCGAGCTGGCCGTCGTGGGCGGTCCGGTGCGCGATGCCCTGCTCGGCCGGGAGACGCATGACCTCGACTTCACGACGAGCGCCTCGCCGGACGAGATCCTCGAGATCGTGAAGCCGGTCGCCTCCGCCCACTGGGACATCGGTCGGGCGTTCGGGACCATCGGCGCCCGGGTGCGCGGCGAGCAGGTCGAGATCACGACCTATCGCGCCGACAGCTACGACGGCGTGACGCGGAAGCCGACCGTGGAGTTCGGCGACTCGATCGACGGCGACCTCGTCCGCCGTGACTTCACGGTCAACGCGATGGCCCTCCAGGTGCCCGCGGTGAAGCTCGTCGATCCGACCGGCGGTGTCGAGGACCTCGTGGCGGGGGTGCTGCGGACACCGACCGATCCCCGGGTGTCGTTCGGCGACGACCCGCTCCGGATGCTGCGCGCCGCCCGGTTCAGCGCGCAGCTCGGCTTCACGGTGGAGGAGGACACGGAGCGGGCGATCACCGAGCTCCGCGAGACCCTGACGATCGTGAGCCCGGAGCGCGTGCAGTCCGAGCTCGTGCGCCTCATGCAGACCGACGACCCCGTCCGCGGCATCCGGGTGCTGGTGGAGACGGGACTCATCGACGAGTTCCTCCCCGAGGTCAGCGCCCTCAAGCTCGAGGTCGACGAGCACCACCACCACAAGGACGTCTACGAGCACTCCCTCACGGTGCTCAGCCAGGCCATCGCACTCGAGCATGCCCGAAACCCCGGGGCCGCTCCGGATGTGCCGCTGCGGATCGCGGCTCTGCTCCACGACATCGGAAAGCCCCGCACGCGCAGGCTCGAGCCTGGTGGCGCGGTGACGTTCCACCACCACGATGTCGTCGGCGCACGGATGGCCCGCAAGCGGCTGCAGGCCCTGCGCTTCGACTCGGCGACCACGGATGCCGTCGCGACCCTGATCGAGCTGCATCTGCGGTTCTTCGGCTATGCGGAGGGGGCGTGGACGGATGCCGCCGTGCGCCGCTACGTCCGCGATGCCGGGGACCTGCTGGAGCGGCTGCACATCCTCACGCGCGCCGACGTCACGACGCGGAACAAGCGCAAGGCCGCCCGCCTCGCCGCCGCCTATGACGACATCGAGTCCCGGATCGCGGCGCTCCGCGAGCAGGAGGAGCTCGACGCGATCCGTCCGGAGCTCGACGGCAACCGCATCCAGGAGGTCCTCGGCATCTCCCCGGGCCGGGAGGTCGGCGAGGCGTACAGGTTCCTCCTCGATCTGCGCCTCGATGAGGGCGTGCTGGGCGAGGCCGTCGCGGAGCAGCGCCTCCGCGAGTGGTGGGCTGCACGCACCTGACTCCTGCCCACCCACCCCTTTCCGCGCCTCCCGGCCCCTTGCGGACGCACGCAGAGGGCCGGGAGGACCGCAGAGGGGTGGGTCGACCTCAGTTGATGATGGCGGCGGCGTCAGCGGGGAGAGTCAGGAGCGTGGGGGTGCGCGATGCCGGGGTTGTTGTGAGGAGGAGCTTGGACGTGGGGGGGACGGGGAACGAGGCGGGGGTGGGGGAGAGGTTCACGAGCACCGACACTCCACCGCGATCGATGCGATAGACACGGTGCTCGGGGCGGCCGTCCGTCTCCCGGACCTCGACCGTCGTGTGCGCGGAGTCCGGGTCGGTGAACTCCGGTCGCGCTCGCCGCAGTCGGGCGAGGTCGCGGTACAGCGCCAGGAGCCGGGCGTGCACCGGCGCCTCGGCCTCCGCCCAGTCGAGGTGCGAGCGGCGGAAGGTGTCGGGATCCTGCGGGTCGGGCACCGCATCCGGATCCCAGCCCATGCGGGCGAACTCCGCCGTGCGACCCTCGGCGACCGCGCGGCCGAGTTCGGGCTCGGGGTGGGCGGTGAAGAACTGCCACGGTGTCGTCGCGCCCCACTCCTCGCCCATGAAGAGCATCGGGGTGCCCGGGGCCGTCAGCGTGAGCACGGCGGCCACCGCGAGCCGGTCGGGCGTCAGAGCGGCGGAGAGCCGATCCCCGGCGGCGCGGTTCCCGATCTGGTCATGATCCTGCACGAAGGTCACCAGCCGCCAGCTCGGCACCTCGGCCGGGATCGGGGCCCCGTGCGGACGGTCGCGGAAGGACGAGAAGGTGCCGTCGTGGAAGAACCCGCCCTCCGTCACCTTGGCCACCGCCTCGGTCGCGGCGAAGTCGGCGTAGTACCCGGCGGTCTCTCCCGTGAGCGCGACGTGCACGGCGTGGTGCCAGTCGTCCGACCACTGCGCCGTGAGTCCGTATCCCCCGGCTTCCCGCGGCAGGATGAGCGTCGGGTCGTTGAGGTCGGACTCGGCGATGAGGGTCAGCGGACGGTTCTGCTGCGCGGAGAGGGCGTCCACCCGTTCGGAGAGCTCTCGCAGCAGGTGCACGGGCCGTCGGTCGTGCAGGGCGTGCACGGCGTCGAGGCGGAGGCCGTCGACGTGGAAGTCGCGCAGCCACATCAGGGCGTTGTCGAGGATGTACTCCCGCACCGCGTCCTCGTCGAGGTTCACCGAATCGCCCCAGGTGGTGCTCTCGCCCTCGCGCAGGTACGGGCCGAAGAGGGGGAGGTAGTTGCCGCTCGGGCCGAGGTGGTTGTAGACGACGTCCTGCACGATGGCGAGCCCGTGCGCGTGGGCGGCGTCGACGAAGCGCTGGTAGGCCGCAGGGCCGCCATACTCTTCCTGCACCGCGTACCAGAGCACGCCGTCGTATCCCCAGTTCCAGGCGCCGTTGAAGGCGTTGACGGGCAGCAGCTCGACGTGGGTGACGCCGAGGTCGACGAGATGCGCCAGGCGGCCGATCGCCGCGTCGAGCGTGCCCTCCGGCGTGAAGGTGCCGAGGTGCAGCTCGTAGATCAGCCCGCCCGCGAGCTGCCGTCCGGTCCAGGAGGCGTCGGTCCAGGCGAAGGCCGCGGGATCGAACGCCGCCGAGACCCCGTGCACGCCGTCCGGCTGCCGCCGCGACCGCGGATCGGGTCGCAGAACATCACCGTCGTCGAGCAGGAAGCCGTAGCGCTCACCGTCCGCGAGGACGAGGTCGGCGGTCCAGTGCCCCTCCGCGGTCGCCGTGAGCTCGCGCTCCTCCACGGTCGCGCCCGCGTCGTCGAGGCGTCGTACCCGCACTCGGGCGGCCCGCGGCGCCCACACCGAGATCATCGGGCCAGCTCGATCAGGGCGACGGGGTAGGTGTCGAGCAGTTCCGCCAGCCGCACGGGTCCGGGCGGGATCCGCCGGCCGGTGAGGAGGTCGGTCCCCGCCAGCTCGGGGCGCATCATGACGGTGTCGCCCCAGCCCCCGCGGCGCGCCAGCCCGACCGGCAGCCGCGTGGCCACGGCGGTCGCGCCGCCGCGATGCACGGCGACGGCGTGGTCCGCGGCCGCACCCTCGACGACGGCCGGCCGGTAGAAGCGGAACAGCTCCGGATTGTCCCGCCGCAGTCGCAGGGCCCGCGAGGTCACCAGGAGCTTCGCGGCACCGGAGTCGTCGATCGGGGGAAGCACACCGCGAGCGTGGTCCGCGTCGAGCTCCCGCAGCATCCGGGCGCGCAGAGCGAAGTCGACGGGTCGACGGTTGTCGGGGTCGACGAGCGAGAGGTCCCACAGCTCGGTGCCCTGGTAGACGTCGGGCACGCCGGGGCCGGTGAGCTGCAGCAGCTTGGCGGAGAGGGAGTTCGAACGGCCCGCATCGACGATCTCCGCCACGAACCGGTCGAGGATCGGCGCGGCGTCGCCCTCCACGGATCGCGCGATCGCGGCCAGACCCTCCTCGAAGGCCGCGTCCGGATGCTGCCAGGTGGTCCGCTCGGCGGCCTCGCGCGCGGCCTTGGTGGCATAAGCGAGGAGCCGGTCGGAGGGCAGCGGCCAGGCTCCGACGGCGGCCTGCCAGATCAGCGCGTCGAGGGGACCGTGTCCGGTGGTCGCGACGGCGCGCAGCTCCGCCAGCACCTCGCCCCAGCGCTCCGGGATCTCCGAGAGCACGGACAGGCGCGCCCGCACGTCCTCCGAGCGCTTCGTGTCGTGCGTGGAGAGCGTCGTCATCGAGTGCGGCCAGGCGGCCAGTCGTGCCCGCTGCGCGTCGTGGAACTCCTCGACCGACAGGGCGGGGATCGACGGGTCGGCGCCGACCTCGGTCAGCGTCCCGAGGCGGGTGAACCGGTAGAACGCGGTGTCCTCCACGCCCTTCGCCATCACGGCGCCGCTCACCTGGGGGAACCGCTGCGCGATCTCGAGGGTCGGGTCGACCAGGAGCGGTTCGAGGGCGGCGAAGGCGGCGGAGAGATCGGGGCGTCGCCGTCGAGCGTCCGCGAAGGCGGCGCGCAGGTGCTCGCGGCCCTCGGGGAGATAGGAGCGATACACGGGGAAGCAGGCGAGGAGCTCGGCGAGGGCGTCGTCGGCGTGCACGATCCCGTGGGGGAGTGTGCGGACCAGGCGGCGCACCTCGGCGGCCAGGAGCGTGTCGGCGATCATCCGCTTCGTGTCGTGGATGAGGTCGTGCCAGGGGAGCGCGTCCGGGAGGCCGGTCTCCGCGCGGAGCCGGGCGTCCAGCCGGTCCAGCGCCGCGACGCCCTCCGCGTCGACGAACAGACGGTCGAGCTCGGCCAGCGCGTCGTACCCGGTCGTGCCGTCGGTCCGCCACCAGGCCGGCAGGGCCTCGCCGGGCTCCAGGATCTTCTCCACGAGCGTGTACGCGCGCCCGGTCGCGTCGGCGAGCTGCTCCAGATACGCACCGGGGTCGACGAGGCCGTCCGGGTGGTCCACCCGCAGCCCGTCCGCGAGTCCGGTCCGGAGCCAGCGGAGGATCTCCCGATGCGACTCCGCGAAGACGTCGGGGCGCTCCACCCGGATGCCGGCGAGCTCGGAGACCGCGAAGAACCGGCGGTAGGTGAGATCGGTGTTCTGGTCCTGCCAGAACCGCAGCTCGTAGTTCTGGGCGGCCAGGAGCGCCGGGAGGTCGTCGGCCAGCGCTGCGGTGCCGGGTGCGAGCGGGAGTTCGTGCTCGAAGTAGCGCAGCACGCCGTCCGGTGCATCGGCGGCCGGTGTGGTGTCGACGACGAGCTCGCCGTTCGCGACGACCTCCTCCGGGGTCCCGCCCAGCAGCGGGAGCAGGAGGCGTCCGCCGCCCGCTGCCCAGTCGATGTCGAACGCCGCGGCGCGGCGGGTCTCCCGGCCGAGCCGCAGCACCTCCCACCACCACGGGTTCTGCCGCGGCACGGCGACCCCGACGTGGTTGGGCACGATGTCGGCGAGGATGCCGAGGCCCGCCGTGCGCGCCGCCGAGGCGAACCGCACGAGGCCTTGCTCGCCCCCTCGATCCGGATCGATGCGCCCGTGGTCGACCACGTCGTAGCCGTGGTTCGAACCGCGGGTCGCCGCCAGCAGCGGCGACAGATAGGCCCACGACGCGCCGAGCGCGGCGAGGTAGCCGACCACATCGGCCGCCGCTTCGAGGGGGAAGCTGCCGCTGATCTGGAGGCGATAGGTCGACAGCGGCCTGTCGGTCATGAGGCGGCCGCCTCGCTCTGCGCGCGGAGCGAGGCGTCGACGGAGTCGTCGGTGTCGACGGGCTCGCCGTCGATCTCCTGCAGCACGAGCATGGCCTTGCCCTCGAGCGGCACGGTGTCCCGGGCTCGGAGGTTCCGGTCGCCCAGCTCGCCGGCGGTGTCCACCGCCACGAGCCATTCCGCGCCGTGGCGATCGTCCGGCAGGGCGAGGTCGACGGGCTCGTCGCCGCTGTTGAAGTAGACGAGGAAGTTCACGTCCTCCACGGGACGCCCTCGCCGGTCGTTCTCGCGGATCCCGCGGCCGTTCAGGAACATGCCCACGGAGCGCCCGAAGCCCGAGTCCCAGTCCTCCGGGGTCATGCGGGCGCCGTCCGGTCGCAGCCACACGACGTCGGGGATGCGCTCGCCGTCCTCGTCCGCGACCGGGCGTCCGTCGAAGAAGCGGCTGCGGCGGAAGGTGGGATGCTCGTGCCGGAGCCGTGCCACCGCCGCCGTGAACTCCACGAGCGGCAGGTCAGCGGCCTCCCAGTCGATCCAGGTGAGCTCGTTGTCCTGCGCGTAGCCGTTGTTGTTGCCGTGCTGCGTGCGGCCGAGCTCGTCGCCGTGGGAGATCATCGGCACGCCCTGCGAGAGCAGCAGCGTCGCGAGGAAGTTCCGCTGCTGACGCGCGCGCCGCCGGTTGATGTCGATGTCGTCGGTCGGCCCCTCCGCGCCCATGTTGTCGGAGCGATTGTGGGATTCGCCGTCGTTATTGCCCTCGCCGTTGTCCTCGTTGTGCTTCTCGTTGTAGGAGACGAGGTCGCGCAGCGTGAAGCCGTCGTGCGCGGTGACGAAGTTGATGGAAGCGACAGGACGCCGGCCGGAGTGCTCGTACAGGTCGGCGGAGCCGGTGAGGCGGGAGGCGAACTCGCCGAGGGCCTGGGGCTCGCCGCGCCAGAAGTCGCGCACGGTGTCGCGGTACTTGCCGTTCCACTCCGTCCACTGCGGCGGGAAGTTGCCCACCTGATAGCCGCCGGGTCCGATGTCCCACGGCTCGGCGATGAGCTTCACCTGCGAGACGATCGGATCCTGCTGCACGAGCTCGAAGAAGGCCGCGAGGCGGTCGACGTCGTAGAACTCGCGGGCGAGGGTCGCCGCGAGGTCGAAGCGGAACCCGTCGACGTGCATCTCGGTCACCCAATAGCGCAGCGAGTCCATGAGCAGCTGCAGGGCATGGGGGTTGCCGGCGTTCAGGCTGTTGCCCGTGCCGGTGTAGTCCGTGTAGTAGCGCTTGTCCTCTTCGAGCCGGTAGTACGCCTCGTTGTCGATCCCGCGCATCGAGAGCGTCGGGCCGAGGTGGTTGCCCTCCGCGGTGTGGTTGTAGACGACGTCGAGGATGACCTCGATGCCGGCCTCGTGCAGGGCGCGCACCATGGCGCGGAACTCCTGCACCTGCTGGCCGTCCTGGCCGCCGGCGGCGTATGCGTTGTGGGGGGCGAAGAACCCGAGGGTGTTGTAGCCCCAGTAGTTCGACAGGCCCTTGTCCTGCAGCACCGAGTCGTTGACGAACTGGTGCACCGGCATGAGCTCCAGCGCGGTGACCCCGAGGCGCTGGAGGTGCTCGACGACCGCCGGATGCGCGATGCCGGCGTAGGTCCCGCGCAGCTCCTCCGGCACCTCGGGATGCCGCTGGGTGAGCCCTTTCACGTGCGCCTCGTAGATGACGGTCTCGGCATACGGCGTCTTCAGCGGCCGGTCGCCGCCCCACTCGAAGAACGGGCTGACGACGACGCCTTTCGCCATCGCGGCCGCGGAGTCGTCGTCGTTCCGGGAGTCGGGATCGCCGAAGTCGTAGCCGAACAGGGACTGTCCCCAGTCGATCTCGCCGGCGACGGCTTTCGCGTACGGGTCGAGGAGCAGCTTGTTCGGGTTGAACCGCTGTCCCTGGGCCGGGTCGTAGGGGCCGTACACCCGGTAGCCGTAGCGCTGTCCCGGCTGCACCGTGGGCAGGTAGCCGTGCCAGACGAACGCGTCGACCTCGGTGAGCGGCACCCGTGTCTCCGTGCCGTCCGCGTCGAAGAGGCAGAGTTCCACGCGCTCCGCGCCCTCGCTGAAGAGGGCGAAGTTGGTGCCCTGACCATCGAAGGTGGCCCCCAGCGGGTACGCGGACCCGGGCCAGACCTCGCGGCTCATCCGGCGAGGGCGTGGTCGCGCGAACCCGCGGCCATGGCACTGACGATGCTGACGGCATGGTCGTAGTCGTACACCTGAGCGATCTCCACAGCCCGAGGATACGGGTGTCCGAGGTAGCAGACATAGAGCGGCGGCACGACCTCGATGTATCCGACGGGAGCGTCGTGCGCGACGACGTACCGGTCGAAGTCGATCCGCTCGCAGGCCGGCTCGGTCGCGGCGGGGTGGGCCGCGTCGGCGCGCTGCGAGGAGCCAGTGCTGGTGGGGGTGTGGACGTTCATGGCGCCTCCTGACTCGTGATGGGACCACGATAGGAACCGGGAACGGATTCGAGAACGGTATTGCCATCCGAGCCTCGACCGGCTAGGCACCCGCTGACGGCAGGATCACTCCCCGCGCCGTCGCACGTACTCCGTCACCACGACGCCCGATTCATACGGGGTCGTCTCCACGGCCTCGAACCGTTCGGGACGGTAGGGGCGGTCGCCGAAGAGCGGGATGCCGGATCCGAAGAGCAGCGGCTGCCGTTTCAGGATGAGCCGGTCGATCTCGTCGGCCAGCGTCGCCGCGAGAGCGCCACCGCCGCACAGCCAGATCGCGCCGCCTTCCTCGCGCTTGAGGCGTCGCACGACGTCCACCGGGTCCTCCGCCGTCACCTCGAGGTTCTCGGCCGCGGCGGTGCGGGTGCGGCTGAAGACGATCTGCCGCAGGTGTCGGTACGGGCTCGCGAGCCCGCCCACCTCGTACGTGTTCCTGCCCATCAGCACGGTGTCGAACACGTCGTTGCGCTGCGGGATGCCGAGGGCTTCGGCGGCCACGGTCGGCAGGGTGTCGGCGAAGCGGGCGTTGATGCCGTCCATGTGGTCGCCCTCGACGAGAAAGGCGTCGAACTCCCCGTCCGGCCCGGCGATGAACCCGTCCAGGGTCACTGCGGCGTAGTACACGAGCTCTCGCATGGTTCTCCAATCACTACATCTGTTGCGGTTGAGAGTACAACAGTCGTAGTGATTGCGCTAGGGTGGCGGCATGGTGAGGAACGAGCCGCGTCGGCGGCAGCTCGCGGATGCCGGGCTGGCTGTGCTCGCCCGCGAAGGATCCCGGGGGCTCACGCACCGCGCGGTCGACGCCGAGGCGGAGGTCCCCGCGGGGACGACATCGAACTACTTCCGCAGCAGGGACGCGCTGATCGAGGGACTCGTCGACCGCATCGGGGAGCGCCTCGCCCCATCGCCCGAGGACCTGGAGCGGAGGGCGGAGATCACGCCCAGCCGGGAGCTGTTCGCCGACTACATCCGGGACATCGTGCGCCGCCTCACCGCCGATCGCGATGTGACCCTCGCCCTGTTCGCCTTGCGGCTCGAGAGCGCTCGTCGTCCCGAGCTCGCCGCCGTGCTCGGGGCGTGGCAGCGCGCCGGCTTCGACGCGGACGTCGCCTTCAACGTCGCGGCGGGCCTCCCGGGAGGACGCCGCGAGATCGCCCTGTTCCACTACGCGATCGATGGTCTGCTGCTCGACCGGCTCACCACCCCGATCGACCCGGAGACCTCGACCGACGACGTGATCGACGATCTCGTGGCCGGGCTGCTGCCCTGACTGCCGCCGCCCGCTGTTCCCCCGGGGTGATCTTGCTCGTACACTGAGGGCACGCTCCCGGCTCCAGGAACGGAGAACGCGTGTCTGCGACGTGGCACGATCCGCGGGAGGCGTCGCCGACGGCGTCTCGCCTCCTCGTCGAGCGTGCGCACGAGGAGCTCATCGCCGGCAATCTCGACGATCATCGCCTCCGCGAGGTGCGCCCACTCGTGCGCGAGTCGTGGGAGAGGTCCTGGCGTCGTCGCGTCGGCCCGGAGGGGCTGCCGCCGCTCGATCTGCACGAGGACGAGCTCGACGCCTATCGCCTGGCCCATCCGCTCGCCTCCGCGATGGAGATGATCCGCGCGCTGCTGCTTCCCGGCGACTCCGAGGACTCGGGGGTCGTGATCGCCGTCGGGGACCAGGCCGGGCGCCTGCTGTGGATCGAGGGCGACGCGCAGCTGCGGTCCCTCACCGAGGGCATGGGGTTCGTCGCCGGCGCGAACTGGGCGGAGGACGCCGTGGGCACGAGCGCCCCCGGCACCGCTCTCGCCCTGGAGCGGTCGGTGCAGATCCGCGGGGCCGAGCACTACAACCGGCTGGTGCACCCGTGGTCGTGCACCGCGGCGCCCGTGCGCGACCCGGAGACGCAGCGGGTCCTCGGCGTGATCGACATCACCGGGGGGCCGGAGGTGGTGACCCCGCAGGCCCGGCTGCTCGTCGACGCGACGGCGCGAGCGGTCGAGTCCGAGCTCCTCGTGGCGCGACTGCAGCGGAGGTCGGAGCCTCCGGCTCGACGACTGCCCGGCAGGACGACATCGGACGCCCTCGCACGCGCACGACTGCACGTGCTCGGGCGCGACCGCGCTCGGCTGGAGACCGTGTCGGCGCATGAGGAGGCGGTCACCGAGCTCAGCGCCCGGCACGCCGCCATCCTCCTGATGCTGGCCGTGCACCGTCAGGGCCTCTCCGCCGACCGGCTCGCCGAGCTCGTCTACGGCCCCGGCGTCTCGCCGGACACCTTGCGGCCGGAGATGGTGCGCCTGCGGAAGGTCCTGGAGCGGGCGGCCCCCGACCTCGTGCCGGAGTCCCGTCCGTATCGCCTCCCGGTGCCGCTGGAGACCGACGCCCATGACGTGCTGTCCCTGCTCGACCGCGGGGCGCATCGGGTGGCTTTGACGGCGTATCGCGGGCCGGTGCTGCCGGAGTCGGCCTCGCCGGGCGTCGAGGAGTTCCGCGACTCGGTCCGTGCGGCGCTGCGGGAGGTCATGCTGTCGGGGGCGAGTCTGGACGTGCTGCTCGCCTACGCGGACACCCCCGAGGGCAGCGAGGACGCGGAGGTGCTGCGGCTCGCGTTGGAGATGCTTCCGGCGCGCTCGCCGCGTCGTGCCGGCCTCGTGACCCGTATCGAGCGCCTCACCTGATTCGAATCGCCCGATTGGCCCCATTTCGGCCGCGGATGCAGCAAAGTGCGCGATTCGAACGGGGTGCAACCGGCTGCAACGTTGCGCACCGGGAGTGCAACGGGGAGCGGCCTAGCGTCGAGGGAACACCGCGGCATCGATGCCGCGGCGCCCCCGTCGAAGGAGACCCCCATGACCATCGTCGAAGAAGACGTGTCCCTCGCCTACGCGGCCCCCGGGCAGCCCGGAGCCGTTGCGAACTATCGGCCCCGCTACGGCCACTACATCGGCGGCGAGTTCGTCGAACCCGCCAAGGGCCAGTACTTCGAGAACATCAGTCCCGTCAACGGCAAGCCCTTCACCGAGGTCGGCCGCGGCACCGTGGAGGACATCGACCGCGCCGTCGACGTCGCCTGGAAGGCCTTCACCGCCTGGGGCAAGACCAGCCCCGCGGAGCGCTCCGTGATCCTGAACCGCATCGCCGACCGGATGGAGCAGCACCTGGAGGAGATCGCGGTCGCCGAGACGTGGGAGAACGGCAAGCCCGTGCGGGAGACCCTCGCCGCCGACATCCCGCTCGCGATCGACCACTTCCGCTACTTCGCCGGGGTGCTCCGCGCGCAGGAGGGCGGCATCAGCCAGCTCGACGAGAACACCGTCGCGTACCACTTCCACGAGCCGCTCGGCGTCGTCGGGCAGATCATCCCCTGGAACTTCCCGATCCTCATGGCCGTGTGGAAGCTGGCGCCGGCGCTCGCCGCGGGCAACTGCATCGTCATCAAGCCCGCGGAGCAGACGCCCGCGTCGATCCTGTTCCTGTTCGACATCATCGGCGACCTGCTGCCGGCCGGGGTCGTCAACGTCGTGAACGGCTTCGGGATCGAGGCCGGCGCCCCCCTCGCCCAGCACAAGCGCATCCGCAAGGTCGCCTTCACCGGGGAGACCACGACCGGCCGCCTCATCATGCAGTACGCCTCGCAGAACCTGATCCCCGTCACCCTGGAACTCGGCGGCAAGAGCCCGAACGTCTTCTTCGAGGACGTCGCCCGCTCCACGAGCGACCCGTTCTACGACAAGGCACTCGAGGGCTTTACGATGTTCGCGCTCAACCAGGGTGAGGTCTGCACCTGCCCGTCGCGGGCGCTCATCCAGCGCTCGATCTACGACGGCTTCCTCGCCGACGGCCTGGAGCGTGTGAAGAAGGTCGTGCAGGGCAATCCGCTCGACCCCGCGGCCATGATCGGCGCGCAGGCATCGAACGATCAGCTCGAGAAGATCCTCAGCTACATCGACATCGGGCGGCAGGGCGGGGCCCGGCTGCTCACGGGAGGCGAGCGTGCCGACCTCGGCGGCGACCTCAGCGAGGGCTTCTACGTGCAGCCGACCGTGTTCGAGGGGACGAACGACATGCGGATCTTCCAGGAGGAGATCTTCGGTCCCGTGCTGTCCGTGACGTCGTTCAATGACTTCGACGACGCGATCTCGATCGCGAACGACACCCTGTACGGCCTGGGTGCCGGGGTGTGGAGTCGCAGCGGCGACACGGCGTACCGCGCGGGCCGGGCGATCGAGGCCGGTCGTGTCTGGACGAACACGTACCACCAGTACCCGGCGCATGCCGCGTTCGGCGGGTACAAGCAGTCGGGTGTGGGCCGCGAGAACCACAAGATGATGCTCGACCACTACCAGCAGACGAAGAACCTCCTCGTCTCGTACGCGGAAGGCCCGATGGGCTTCTTCTGATCCGCCCCGCCCGGGTGTCGGACGGCGCTCGCCGCCTTGTCCGGCACCCGGCATCCCGGAAGGAGTGGCCGTGGCCGACCCATCCCCGCCCGCCCGTGTCGCGGTCACCGAGTCCGCTGCCGCGCTCCTCCGTGAACTCACCGCGCAGCACGGGCCGCTCATGTTCCACCAGTCCGGCGGCTGCTGCGACGGCTCCGCGCCCATGTGCTACCCGGTGGGGATGTTCCTCACCGGTCCCGGCGACGTGCGCCTCGGCGCCCTCGACGTCGGCCTCGACGATCCCGTCGAGGTCTTCATGTCGGCCGCGCAGTTCGAGTACTGGAAGTTCACGCACCTCACCATCGACGTCGTGTCGGGACGCGGCGCCGGGTTCAGCGTCGAGGCACCCACGGGGATGAGGTTCCTCACCCGGTCGCGGATGCTCGAAGCCATGGAACTGACGCATCTCGGCCTGCGGTGAGCCTGCGGTGCCGACGGTTCACCGGAGATGAGCGCGTGATGTTTGAACTCCGTGGCTGTGCTCCCGTAGAGTCGGGGTCGTGCCCCGGGAGGGGTGGCGATGACGCTGAGGGGGGAAGCGGGCGATGGGCGGAGATATCAAGATCGGCGGTACGCAGATCGACGTCGCCGTGAGCGGGATGACCCGCGGGGTGAACGAGATCGAGCGGATCCTGGCCGAGCTGGCCGCGTCACTCGACGTCTTGTCGAGCCAATGGACTGGTGAAGCGCAGCGCGCATATCTCCGCGCTCAGACCGACTGGAACCGCAGCATGGAGGAGATGCGGGCCGAGCTCCGACGCCTCCGCGACAACACCCAGCTCTCCAACGAGACGTTCACGAGCGCCGAGCAGTCGGTCCGCCGGATGTGGAGCGAGTGATGCCCGAACCGGAGGCCGTGCAGGAACGCCTGGCCGCTCTCATCGAAGAGGATCCGAACATCTGGCTGGTGTCGGATGACAGCGACACGGTCAGCGCCTCCGTCGACGTCGATGGAGTGCTCCGCACGCTCCGTCTCGCTCCGTCCTGGTGGCGCCGGATCCCGGCGCGGGAGCTGGGCCCGGTCGTCCTCCGTCTCCGTCAGGCCAGCGCGGCCGCCAGGCTGAACACGGTCGCCGAGCTCGAGGACGAGGGGCTCGTGTTCGCGGCGTCCGAGGAGCCCACCGTGCCGCCGATCCCTTTGCCGGACGCGGATTCCCTCGACATGTCCGCCCTGCGGGCAGAGCTCGGCACCTTGCTGTCGGGGTTCTCCGAGCTCAGGGTCTACCGGGAGGCCGTGAGGTCCGCGACGACGGAGGTCACGGTGCTGCGCAGTCCCTCCGGCAACGTGAGCATGGAGCTCGTCGGCGGCGCACCGAGGGCGCTCGCGATCGATCCGACCAATGTGCAGTTCGTCTCCGAGCAGGCCATTGCAGGGGAGATCGTCGAGCTGTTCACGCGAGCCAGGGGCTGGCTCGGCGAGCGGCGCGCGTCGCTCCTGAGAGACCTTCCCGATCTCGCCGGGGTCGTGCGCTCGGTACGCGCCGCCCGCTGATCGCCCACAGAACACAGCGAAGGACGGAGAGCTGCACGATGAGCTACGAAGACTACGAAGCCGCGCTGGAGGATCTGCGCGCCGACGCGCTGGCGTGGAGCGACCTCGCCGAGACGTTCAGCGCGACGAAGACACTCGTCGCGGGGTGCCGGTTGGCCCGATACCAGATGGACGGCGTCGGCCACATGCTCGGCGCGGAGGAGAACTACAACGAGGCCCACGCGACGATCCAGGGTCTGGCTGATCGCGCGCCGACGGTCTTCACCGAGATCTCGGAGAAGCTACTCGACACCAAGAGGCGCTACGAGGAAGCCGACGGCTACTCGCAGTGGCTGCTGGACCAGGGCTGAGCCCGACGCTCACAACCGCCGGCGACATACCGGAGAGGACACGATGATGGTAGGAGCATTCGTCACGCCGACCGACGAGGGATCGTTCACGACCCTGGTCACGAACATCAGGGACGGCATCGAAGAGGCGAGGGTCGGCCTCGACGACTGTGCGAACGCCTACAACTCCCGGAAAGACGACATGAGCCTCTGGGACAGGTTCATGGACTTCTTCCGTAGGGCCATGGAGGAGGTCGTCAAGAAGCTCAACGAGGCGGTCGAGCAGTTCAACGCGTTCATGCAGACCATGGCAGAGTACCTGAGCCCCGGCAACCCCTTCGCCATGTACTCCAAGCGCGACGACTGGCTCGAGGTCAAGCGGAAGGTGACGTCGTCCAAGACCACGATCACCGACAGCTACCTCAAGGCCGATACCTCGTGGAAGGGTTCCACGGGCGACGGCTACTCGGACCTCGCGGCCCGCCAGCTGATGGCCATCGACACCCTCGCCGGCTACACGGACTCGATGATGAACTTCCTCGCCGACTACGCGAAGAAGATCCTGGATGCCTGGATCGAGTTCGGAGCTCGACTGCTCACCTATCTGCTCGATCAGGTGGATGCGGCGGCGAGCTTCGTCACCGCCGACCCCCTGGAGTGGCTGGACGCGGTTCCCAAGATCACCACCGTCTGCACCAACCTGGCCCGGGTCGCCGTCGACCTCGGCGAGCAGCTGGGAAAGAACTTCACGGCATCGAAGGATCTCTCCGACCAGCTCAAGCAGGATATGGCCAACCTGACCGGCTTCCCCAGTGGCTCGTGGCCCACGGCGACGATCTGAGGTGCATGTGAGTTCATCCCCGTCTCGGTGGAGGCGTCTGCCGATCATCCTCGCGCCGGCTCTCGGCCTCGCTCTCGTGCTGGCGGGCTGCGGGCCCTCGTCGCCGCCGACCCCGGCGCCGTCGTCGACCGATTCCGAGTTCTTCTCCGCGGAGGACGGTGTCCGGTCCTCCGTGCAGTCCTTCTTCGCCCTTCTCGCCGCCGGGGACGAGAAGGGTGCGGCCGAGGAGCTCTCTCCCGCCGTGGACCTCGCCCAGCCGTTGGCGCTGCTGCTCACCGCGAGCGGCGTCTACCCCCAGATCGAGGACCGGCCGAAGATCCTCTCCGTCGATGACGTGGCCGCGTCGGACGACGGCGAGACCGGCACCGCGACCGTGACCTACGAGATGGCGGGCACCGAGCACACCGACACGGTCGAGCTCCGACGGACCAGTCAGGGCGAGGGGGGCGCGGACGAGTACGCCATCGTCACCTCCGAGGACGACTTCGGGCTGGACGCGAGCGGTGTCGAGCTGCTGCCTGCCGACACCGTGTACCGGATCCACGGGGTGGACGTCAGCGCGGCGTTCCTCGCGGCCCGGTCTCTCGCGAATGGCGAAGACGTGCCGCGGATCCCCGCCTTCGGGGGTACGTATCCACTGGAGATCACGGTCCCCGGTCCCGACGGCTTCACCGACACGGTGACGCTGCAGACCTCGACCTTCCTCGGGGGCGACGGCACCGACGGCGTCCTGCGGGCCTTCGCCGCCGAGCACGGTTTCTGACTTTCGAATCGCCTGATTGGTCCCATTCCGGCCGGAGATACAGCCATTCACGCGACTCGAACGGGATACGCTGGGCTCGTGCGACCCTCCGTCCTCTTCGTCTGCGTCCACAACGCGGGGCGCTCGCAGATGGCCGCCGGCTTCCTCCGGCACCTCGCCGGCGACCGCATCGAGGTGCGCTCCGCCGGGTCGATGCCCGCCGCGGAGATCAACCCCGTCGCGGTGGCGGCGATGGGCGAGGTCGGCATCGACATCACAGCCGAGCAGCCGAAGGTGCTCACGACCGAGGCCGTGCAGGCGTCGGACGTCGTGATCACGATGGGCTGCGGTGACGCGTGCCCGTTCTTCCCCGGCACGCGCTACGAGGACTGGGTACTCGACGACCCTGCCGGCCAGGGGATCGACGCCGTCCGGCCGATCCGCGACGACATCCGCCGCCGCATCGAAACCCTCGTGGCCGAGCTGCTCTGACCGGCGCTCAGCCCGCCCCGTCGAGCATCGCCTTCGCGGCACGTGTGCGGGCGCGCAGGGCCTCGGCGAGGGCCCCGACCGCGGGGAGCCGCAGCGACTCGGGCCGCGCGACCATGTAGTACGGCAGCTTCTCGGCGAAGATCTCGGGCAGCAGGCGCACCAGGTCCGGATGCCGGTCGGCGGCGAAGCACGGGAGCAGGCCGATCCCGGCTCCCGCCCGGGTGGCCTCGACGTGCACGAAGACGTTGGTCGAGGTGAGGCCGTCCTGCATGCCGGGGACGAGGCGGCGCGGAAGGTCGAGCGCGTCCACCTGGAGCATCGAGTCGACGAAGTACACGAGTCTGTGCTGTTCCACCTCGGCGCGCGATGCCGGGGTGCCGGTCCGGTCGAGGTAGTCCCGCGAGGCGTACATGCCGAGGGTGTACGTGCCGAGCTTCACGGCTTGCGCGCGGCGGGTCTGCGGCGCGCCCACGACCACCTCCAGGTCGAGTCCGGCGCGGTGCTCGGCGGCTCTCCGCGTGGCGGCGACGATCTCGACGGTCAGCCGCGGATGCTCGCGGCGCAGCTCTGCGATCGCAGGGGCGGCGATGTAGGCGCTGAAACCGTCGGTGGCGGACATGCGCACGACGCCGGCGATCGGATCAGGAGTCTCGCCGGGTGTGGAGTCGAGCTGGGAGAGCGCGGCCTCGATGCGTCCACCGGTCTCGGCGGCGGTGCGCCCGAGGTCGGTGAGCTCCCACCCGGAGGCCGCCTGCGCGACGACCCGTCCGCCGAGCGCGTCCTCCAGGGCGGCGATGCGGCGCGCCACCGTCGTGTGGTCGAGACCGAGGTGGGCGGCCGCGCTCGTGTACCGGCCGGTGCGGGCGACCGCGAGCAGTACGAGCAGATCGTCGGCACGTGGCCTCTTCGCCGCATCCATGCTGCAATTATGCACAGCCGCTGCGCGGCACTGGGCATTGCTGCAAGTCGGTCCCCTGCCGACACTGGAACGGATGTGTCACCGTCGACACCGAAGGAGAGAAATGACCGCCCCCACCCGCGCCTCCGGTCACCCCGCCGCCGCCCCGTCCTCCTCGAAGCTCAAGCGCGTCGTCGCCGCCTCCATGGCCGGCACCGTCGTCGAGTGGTACGAGTTCTTCCTCTACGCGACCGCCGCCAGCCTCGTCTTCGGGACCTACTTCTTCCCGGCCACCGGATCGCCGCTCGACGGCATCATCGCCGCTTTCGTCACGTATGCGGTCGGCTTCATCGCGCGGCCGCTCGGCGGCATCGTCTTCGGTCAGATCGGCGATCGCTTCGGCCGCAAGCCCACGCTGCAGGCCACGATCATCATCGTCGGCGCCGCGACCTTCCTCATGGGGTGCCTCCCCGGCTTCCAGAGCATCGGCTATTGGGCGCCCGCGATGCTCGTGGCGCTGCGGTTCATCCAGGGATTCGCTGTCGGCGGCGAGTGGGGCGGCGCCGTCCTCCTGGTCGCGGAGCAGAGTCCCGACCGGTCGCGCGCGTTCTGGTCGAGCTGGCCGCAGGCCGCGGTTCCCGTCGGCAACCTGCTCGCCACGCTCGTGCTCCTCGTGAGCTCGTGGGCGATGAGCTCGGCGGCGTTCCTCGAGTGGGGCTGGCGCATCGCGTTCTGGCTCTCCGCGGTGATCGTGCTCGTGGGCTACTACATCCGCCGCAACGTCGAGGAGGCTCCGATCTTCCTGGAGGCGAAGGCGCAGGTCGAGGCCGAGAAGGCCACCTCCTACGGCGTCGTCGAGGTGCTGCGCCGGTACCCGGTCGGGATCTTGCAGGCGATGGGACTCCGTTTCGCCGAGAACATCGTCTACTACATCGTCGTCAGCTTCACGATCGTCTACCTGAAGACCGTCCACGAGTACGACACCAGTCAGCTGCTGCTCGCTCTGCTCATCGCGCACGTCGTGCACTTCGCGATCATCCCGCAGGCGGGACGGCTCGCCGACCGCTGGGGCCGCAAGCCTGTGTACCTGACCGGTGCGATCCTCAGCGCGACCTGGGCCTTCTTCGCCTTCCCGATGTTCGACACCCTGAACCCCGTGCTCATCGTGCTCGCGGTCACCATCGGCCTCTGCTTCCACGCGTTCATGTACGCGCCACAACCGGCGGTCATGGCCGAACTGTTCCCGACGCGGATGCGGTACTCCGGTGTCTCGCTGGGGTCGCAGGTCACGGCGATCCTCGCCGGGTCGCTGGCGCCGATCCTGGCGATCCAGTGGCTCCGGGACTTCGGCTCCTGGCTGCCGATCGCGCTCTACATCGTGTTCGCCTGCATCGTCACGGCGATCGCGGTGCTCTCGCTGCGCGAGACGAAGGGCGTGTCCCTGCAGGCCATCGACGACGCGGATGCCGCCCGCACGAACGCCCGCACCGCGGCTGCGAGTGCCGCATGACGGATCTGCACGGACGTCGTGCTCTCGTCACCGGGGGCGCGAGCGGCATCGGTGCCGCCTGCGCGAGAGCCTTCGCGCAGGCGGGCGCCCGGGTGACGGTCGCCGACATCGACGGCGACGCGGCCGAAGCCCTCGCCGACGAGATCGGCGGGGAGGCGTGGCAGGTCGACCTCACCGACCGCGATGCGCTGGCCGCACTCCGCCTCGACACCGACATCCTCGTCAACAATGCGGGCGTGCAGCACGTCAGCCCGATCGACGACTTCGACCCCGCCCAGTTCGCGCTCCTCGTGCAGCTGATGCTCGAGGCGCCCTTCCTGCTGACCCGCGCCGTGCTCCCGGGGATGTACGAGCGGGGCTTCGGACGGATCATCAACATGTCGAGCGTCCACGGTCTTCGCGCCTCGCCGTTCAAGGCGGCCTACGTGGCGGCCAAGCACGGCCTGGAAGGGCTGTCGAAGGTGACGGCGCTGGAGGGTGCCGCACACGGTGTCACCAGCAACTGCATCAATCCGGGCTACGTGCGGACCCCGCTGGTGGAGCGCCAGATCGCCGACCAGGCGCGGGTGCACGGCATCCCGGAGAGCGAGGTCCTGGAGAAGGTGCTCCTCACCGAAGCCGCGATCAAACGCCTCGTGGAGCCGGAGGAGGTCGCGGGCCTTGCCGTCTGGCTCGCCGCCGATGCCGCCGGGATGGTGACCGGCGCGAGTTACACGATGGACGGCGGCTGGTCCGCGCGGTGAGCCGTCATGCCGACGGAGAGGCTGCGGCCAGTACAGCGCTCCGCAGCCAGGAGCGATAGCGCTCCGGCGACCATCCGGACTGCACGACGAGCTGCTGGTGGCTCTCCGGCGAGAGCAGGAACGACAGCACGTCGGCGAGGGCGTCGCCGTCGCGGTCCGAGTGGACGATGCCCCGGCGCTGGAGTTCCGCCGCGAACCCCCGGTAGTCCGCCGCCCGGTTCGCGAGGATGCGCTGGAGGGCGGCGTCGACGACCGGGTCGGAGAGCCCCGCGCCCAGGAGGACCGTCCAGAGCGCATGCCCGCGCTCGTTCGCGGCGGCGATCTGCGTGATGACCGCGTCGAGGAAGACGTCGTCGGGAAGGGTCGTCAGCCCGGAGCCGGCCTCGGTGTCGGCGAGGGTCTCGGCGGCCTCCGAACCGGAGAAGGTGACCTCGAAGGCGGCGATGAGCAACTCCGCCTTCGCCGCCGTGGTCTTCACCGTCTCCGCGGAGACCCCGGCCTCCTTGGCGATCGCGGAGATCGTCGTCGCCTGGTATCCCTGCGCGGCGAACAGGCGGGCGGCTGCCGCGACGATGCGCGCACGGGTCTCCTCGGCCTGTCGGGTCCGCAGGGCGGAGCGGTAGGGGCGTGCACTCGACGTCATTGACTTTCCTCAAGGGGTGATGAATACTTCAACGGTACAACCAACCCTATCGAGAGAGCCGCCATGTCCCGTTACCTTCTCACCTGCACCCCCGCCCACGGGCATGTGCTCCCGCTGCTGCAGGTCGCCAGGCACCTGGTCGCGGGCGGGCACGACGTCCTCTTTCTCACGAGCACCCGGTACGAGGAGCAGGTGACCGCGGCGGGCGCGCGGTTCCGTCCGCTGCCGGCGGAGGCCGACGTCGATCTCGACGATGCGAACGGCGCGTTCCCCGAGCGCGAAGGTCTCACCGGGGTGGCCGCCCTCCGCTTCGACATGACCACTCTGTTCATCCGCCCGGGCCGGGCTCAGCTCGAGGCCGTGCGCGTCGAGCTGGCGCGGAACCGCATCGACGCCGTCCTCACCGAGCCGCTGTTCGTCGGTGCGGCGCTGCTGCAGCGGCTGCCGAAGGCCGAACGGCCCCCGGTCGTGGTCCTCGGCATCTTCCCGCTCGGCGCCCGCAGCGTCGACACGGCCCCGTTCGGGCTCGGAGTCACGCCGATGCGCGGGCCGTTCGGCCGGATGCGCAACGCCTTCCTCCGCACCGTGGCGGAGCGCGTCATCTTCGGCGGCGTGCAGAAGGAGGCCGACGCCATGGCGCGCGAGGCGGTCGGCCGCGATCTCGGCGGATTCGTGCTCGACTGGGCGGGCCGCGCGGACGCGTACGTGCAGTTCTCGGTGCCGGCGTTCGAGTACCCGCGCTCCGACCTCCCGGCGTCCGTGCACTTCGCCGGACCCCTGCCCGCGGCGGCGGCGACCGTGCCGCTGCCCGAGTGGTGGTCCGACCTGAACGGACGGCGGCCTGTGATCCATGTCAGTCAGGGCACCATCGCCAACGCCGACTTCGGTCAACTCGTGCTGCCGACCATCGCCGGGCTCGCCACGACGGACGCCCTCGTGGTCGTCTCCACCGGCGGACGTCCTGTCGACGCGCTCCCGGCGGAGCTCCCGGCCAGCGTCCGCGTCGCCGAGTACCTGCCCTACGACCGGCTGCTGCCGCAGGTCGACGTGTTCGTCACGAACGGCGGTTTCGGCGGGGTGCAGCAGGCTCTGGCTCAGGGCGTCCCGCTGGTGGTCGCGGGGCAGACGGAGGACAAAGTCGAGGTCTCCGCCCGAGTCGGGTGGACCGGCGTGGGCATCAATCTGCGGACGAATGCGCCGAAGCCGGGACAGGTCGCCGAGGCCGTGCACCGGGTGCTCGTCGAGCCGGCGTTCCGCGACCGCGCACGGCAGGTGGGAGAGGCGATGCGCGCTGCGGACGCCTGGCAGACGCTCGACACGGTCCTGGCCGCGGAGACCGCGACAGGGGCCGCGGCCGACAGCTCGATTCACCGCTGAGAGCCGCGCGGGAAAGTGCATTCCCGCGCATGAACGCAACCGGGTGCAACGTCCGCCGGTATACCATCCGGGTATCGCCACGCAGCGTCAGTCCCCAGCTGACCACGGGCGGGACGGTCGAACCGTCAATGCGGAGGGAACGTCGAATTCCTTTCGATCCCGAGGGGGGATGGGGTGGGCGTCGGTTCCCCAGAACGGCACCCACCCCCACATCGGGGTCGTCGTCAGTTCCAGCGGCTGAGCATCCAGAAGACCGCGAATCCGATCACCACGAGGATCGGCACCCAGGTGCCCGTGCGCTTGAGGCGCCGACCCTGCGGCGCGACTCCCGGCGGTGGGGTGATCATCCCGGCCGGCGGAGCGAAGGGGAGAGCGTGGCCACCGGGCGTCGCGGCGGCGAGGCGGTCGTCGCGCCACCGCGCCCACTGGTCGAGCTTGGTCAAGAGCGCCCCCACCGTCCCGAACAGCCACGCCCAGGTCGCCGGGTCGAGCGTGGAGGCGCGGCGGGGCGTGTAGAGGAACAGCCAGTCGTCGACGATCTCGACGTCGAGCTGCGCGGCGTTGTCGATGAAGCGCGCCATGATGTCGGGCGTGAAGAGGTAGAGCGCGTCCTGCTCGTAGCCGTCCGGGCAGTACAGGGTGAAGTGCTGGTCGAAATCGCCCTCGAGCGACAGACGCTGCGCCCGCTGGAACGAGGCCGGCAGGTTGGAGCCGAAGCCGTTGTTGCCCTTCGCGTCGAGCACGATGTTCGGCAGGGGCACATCCAGCTTCACGGCCACATAGCCCCAGCGATACGTCGTCGAGTTCTTCCCGGACTGCACCGTGTACTGGTAGTTGCCGAACTCGACGAACCGCGGACTCGTCCCGCGGACCAGGTCGGTCGCCATGCGCGAGCGGCCGAGGTGGAAGATCATGCCGGGGAGTGGCGGATCGTCCACGCGCGGCTCGTAGGTCATGCCGTTGGCCTGGGCGAACCGGTGCAAGCGGTACCGCGCCGTGCGCGCGTTGCGAACGCCCATCCAGACGAGCACGCCCACCCCCGCCGCCACCAGCAGGAGGAGGACGAGGGGGATCGCCGCCGACGCGGGAGAGCCGCTGCTCGCCGCCAGCGCCACCACCACGGAGGCGAGGATCGGAAGCATCACGAGGCCGGCGATCGCCACCGCGACGATGGCGATGATCGACGACACCGCCATGCCCGTCGTCCGACGGGACCGGAGCTCCGCCGTGAAGGCGCGCACCGCGGACGGGTCGACGGGATCGGTGAGCGGACGCGCGTCGAACGACGCCGATGCCTGCGGAGCGGTCATCGGTTGACCTCGTCGGCGTCCCACGTGAGGTCGGCGCCCTCGCGCAGGGCCTTCGCCTCCAGCCGCTCGTCCGTGCAGATCGCGCGGATGAGGTCGGGCGAGCCCGCCACGATGGTGGAGTCGTAGTCGATCTCCGAGACCGTCACCCAGGCGCGATCGGCGGGCCAGAGGATGTTCGGGCTCTGGGCGGCGGGCGGGAAGCCGTGTTCCTCGCCGACCCGGTCGCGCCACGGCACGCCGAGCACCCAGTCCGGATCCGCGAAGGCCTGGGCACCCCCGGAGAACAGCACGTAGTCGCGCCCGGGGAGCTGCAGCCGGGGTCCTTCGGAGATCTCGCGGGAGAGGATGCCGTCCTGCCAGGTGGGCTTTCGGAAGACGTTGTTGAAGGGGTCGTGCGTGCTGCGGTCGAGCATCGCCTGATGGTGCGGGTCTTGCCCGAACGTGAGGAAGACACGCGACGGTCCGCCTCCGAGGAAGCCGACCAGACCGCCGAACCCCTCCCAGAGCGCGACGACCCCTTCGTGCGGCGTCGCGGTGTGGGCGGCGAGGTGTCCGGCCAGGATCGCCACGAGGTCGCTGTCGAGCGCGCCCTCCAGCGGCGCCGTGAACTCACGGCCGTCCGGGGCGATGCGGGTCCGCCAGTCGGCGTCGACGGGAGTGCGCACGATCCGGTGCCACTGGGCCTCCGCGTGCATCGTCGTGCCGAAGGCGGCGGCGGTGTCCGCCCAGCTGACACGTGCCTCGGAATCCGCGGCCGTGGGACTCTCCCGCACCGTGGCGGGATGGAACACGCGGGCATACGCGGGGAAGCCGCGGGGGACGACCGCGTGCATGCTGCCGAGACTCTCGTCGAGGGTCTGGCGCAGCCAGGCGCCGACGCCGGGGTCTGCGATCCACTCCATTGCACACACGCTACCGGGGGCATGCCCGGCCGGCTGCAAGGCACCGGCGCGGCACACGCCGCACCGGTGCCGCGTCGCTCAGCTGGAGGCGAGGGCGATCAGGCCGAAGACTTCGCCCTGCGGCCCCTGTACGACGGTGGCGCGTCCGAAGGGGGTGTCCGACACGGGCACCCGCAGCTTTCCGCCCAGCTCCTCGGCCCGTACGGCGCTGGCGTCGACGTTCCCGGTGGCGAACCAGGTGAGCCAGTGGTCGGGCGCGCCGGCCGGCAGCTCGGCGTCGCGGAGGATGCCGCCGACCTCGGCGCGGTCGCCGGCGCGGGTGAAGGTCGCGTAGACGTATCCCTCGCCGCCGACGTCGCGGTACTCGTAGCCGAAAACGGCCGCATAGAAGGCTCGCGCCGCGACGTCGTCCCGCGCATGGAGCTCGTTCCACACCAGGGTGCCTGGCTCGTTCACCCGGCCCGCGCCGATGTGGTCGCCCGCCTGCCACAGCCCGAGCACGGCGCCACCCGGATCGGCGATGATCGCCATTCGCCCCGAGGTCATCACGTCAAACGGCTCCGCGATCACCTGACCGCCGGCCGCGGTGACGGCACGGGCGGAGGCGTCCACGTCGTCCG
This sequence comes from Microbacterium sp. K36, assembly GCF_004794355.1. NCBI lineage: Bacteria > Bacillati > Actinomycetota > Actinomycetes > Micrococcales > Microbacteriaceae > Microbacterium > Microbacterium sp. K36. The sequence continues at coordinate 60,847 of NZ_SSDN01000050.1, forward strand.
TGGCCATGTACGTGGTCCACACGGTGGGCGCCCCCGGGTCCTGCTTCGGGCCGACCCCGGCCACGGCGGCCCCGTCGAGGGTGGCGAGCAGGTAGCCGCCGGACTCCTCTCCGCCGGAGGAGTACTCCCATCCGAAGAGGGCGGCGTAGAAGGCCGTCGCGGCCGTCACGTCGTCCGCGCCCAGGTCGACCCAGGTGGGCGTCCCGACCGGCCAGGGATCGGTGCGAATGGTCATGGGATCTCCTTCTCTCAGGCGCCGTCCGGATCGGGCGCACCGTAGAGACGCACGATCCGCCATCTCATTACGCGCGGTCGTCGGATCGGTGATCCCCCATAATCGAGGGGTGACTGCCACCGCCACTCTCCCCTCCCTCGACGGCCGACGCTTCCGCATGGTCTCGTCCACGACATCGGCCGTCGATCCCGATGCCCCCAGCGTCTTCGAGTACTTCGAACGCGACGGCGCGATCTGGGGCGGCTACGAGGGCGACACGGTCACCTTCGGGAAGTTCGTGGGTACGCGCACCGGCGACACGATCTGGGTCTCGTTCGTCCATGTGCTCAAGGCCGACGGCGCCGTGGTCACCGGCGACGGCGAGAGCGAGCTGGAGCTGACCGAGGACGGCCGTATCCGCCTGGTGGAGCACTACGAGATGCACGGCCTCCCGCAGCTCAGCGTCGTCGAGGAGATCCCGGCCGCCTGACTCAGCGCGGCGGGAGCGCATCCCGTCCCGGCGAGGCCGGTGTCCACCGGGTCATTCCGAGCGGCACCTCGGTCTGCCGCTCTGGCAGGTCGCCGGGAAGCAGGTAGGGGCGCCGGATCACCTCGTCGAGCACGACGACGCTGACCACCGTCCGTACCTCGGGAAGCTGCGCGATGACTCCCGTCGAGAACTCGTGCACACCGCTCACGTCGACGGCGCGGATGAGCAGCATCGCATCGTGCTCCCCGGTCGTGATCGCGCACCATTCCACGTCCGGCATCTCGATGATCCGCTCCCGGAACGAGGCCCAGGCCTGCGGCATCACGGTCACGAAGACGAGAGCCCCGATCGACAGTCCGGCCTTCGCCTGATCCACGCGCGCGCTGAATCCGGTGATGACGCCGTCGTGCACGAGCGACTCGACCCGCGTGTACGCACTGGCCCGGGAGATGCCGACCTTCTCGGCCAGCGCGGCGATCGAGACACGACCGTTATCGCGCAGCACATCGAGGATTCTGTACGCCGTCTCATCCAAGGGGGCGGCACTTCGTCCAGATTGCTTCGACGGATCCGCGTCCTTGCTGGACATATTGCTCCTCACATCCGAGCTTCTCGACAATGCGTGCCTGTGTGACGCGCACTTGCTGGACACATCGTCGCATATGATGCGAATCTGATCCCCGGTCGTCCACATCGGTGGCGGCCGCACCCGAATGTACTCCTCGCCCTTGGAGGCCCTGATGTCGTCACGCCGTATCACGCCGGTCCTCGCGCTCGGAGCCGTCGCGCTCCTGGCGCTCGCAGGTTGCTCGGGAGGGAACTCCGCGAACAACTCCGAGTCGTCCCAGGGGTCCGACTCCCTCGTCATCGACACCGCGTTCTCGATCGAGACGACCGACCCGGGTCACACGTACGACCCGACCGGCAACATGATCGCGAAGGCGCTGTACGAGACCCTCGTCGACTTCGAGGGCTCCGACGTCTCCACTCCGGTCCCCGGCCTCGCGTCCTGGGAGCAGAACGACGAGGCGACCGAGTTCACCTTCACGCTCGAAGGCGACCGCGTGTTCTCCGACGGCTCGCCCATCGAGGCGAAGGACGTCGTGTTCTCCCTGCAGCGGATCCAGGGGATGGCGGACGCCAAGCCCAACTTCCTGCTCGGCGGCCTGACGATCGAAGAGGTCGACGACAAGACCATCCGGTTCACCTCGGAGACCCCGCTGCTGCAGCTCCCCGCGATCCTCGCGAACCCGGCGCTCGGCATCGTCAACGCCGACGTCGTCATGGAGAACGGTGGGACCACCGACGGCTCCGACAGTGCCCAGGGCTTCCTCGACGGCGAGTCCGCCGGATCCGGCCCGTTCGTGCTGGACACCCTCGACCTCAGCTCGCAGGTCGTCCTCACGCGCAACGACGAGTACAACGGCGACGAGGAGTCGGCCTACAGCCGCGTCGTCGTGCGCAACGTCTCGGAGAGCGCGACCCAGCTCGCCAACCTCAAGGGCGGCGACTCGATGGTCGCGATGGACCTCAACGGCGACCAGGTCGCTGGTCTCGGCGACGACATCAGCGTCGACTCGGTCCCGTCCGGCCAGACCATCTTCCTGCTGCTCAACCAGGGCGAGGCCGGCGGTGACCTCGCGAACGTGAAGATCGCGGAGGCCATCCGCTACGCGCTCGACTACGACGCGCTGCTCGAGCTCGCCGGCGCCGGTGCCGTCCAGGCGACCGGCGTCATCCCGCCCGGGTTCGAGGGTGCCCTCGACAGCGGCGTGGAGCAGGACCTCGACAAGGCGAAGGCCGCGCTGGAGGAGGCCGGATACACCGGTCAGACCCTCAAGCTCCAGTTCCCGAACGACTACCCGGTCGGCGGCGTGGAGTTCACCCCGCTCGCCGAGCGCATCCAGGCGCAGCTCGAGGACGCGGGCATCGCCGTCGACCTCGCTCCCGCACCGTTCGCGACCGAGCTCGACGCGTACGTCAACGGCACCGAGGGCTTCGGCCTGTGGTTCTGGGGTCCGGACTACGCCGACTCCGCGAACTTCCTGCCCTTCGCGCCCGGTCTGAAGGTCGGCCTCCGCGCCGGCTGGGCGGCCGAGGCCAACCCGGAGATCGCGGGCATCGCCGCCGGTGCGGCCGCCGCGACCGACGCCGAGCAGCGCACCGAGGCCTTTACCGAGTTCGCCGAGGCCATGCAGGCCGAGGGCCCGTTCGTGCCGCTGATCGTCCCCGGTCGCAACATCTCCTCCGCCTCCAGCGTGTCCGGCGCCGTCTACAACTCCGTGTGGGAGATGGACATCGCCGAGATCCAGCCGGCCGGCTGAGCGGATCGTCATGACGACAGTGGCCGTGCAGAGGCAGGCGCAGCGGCGCCGCTCGCCTCTCGTCGGATACCTGCTGCGGCGGGCCGGGACCTCTCTGCTCCTGTTGGTGGGCGTGACCATCGTCACGTTCGCGCTCACCAACCTGGTGCCGGGAGACCCGGTCTCGGCCGCGCTCGGTGAGGGTGCGTCGCAGAACCCCGCGACGCGCGAGGCGTTCATCAAGGCGAACGGACTCGACCAGCCACTGTTCGTGCAGTACTTCATCTATATGGGGAACCTGCTCCGCGGGGACCTCGGCACGTCGCTGGTGACCGGACGCCCGGTCACCAGCGACCTCGCCACCGCCGTCCCCGCGACGATCGAGATCGCGATCGGGGCGATCATCGTCAGCCTCGCCGTCAGCATCGTGCTCGGCACTCTTGCGGCCTACCGCCGCGGACTCGTCACCGACCAGGTCATCCGCGTCGTGACGCTCGTCGGGCTCAGCGTCCCGACCTTCTGGCTCGCGCTGGTCAGCTTCTACGTGTTCTTCCTGGAGCTGCGCATCGCTCCGGGCTCCGGACGCATCTCGCCGTCGATCACCCCGCCGCCGCGCGTGACCGGGCTCTACACGGTCGACTACCTGCTGAACGGCGACGCGGTCGGCTTCTTCGACGCCCTCGCACACCTCGCACTTCCGGTCATGGTGCTCTCGCTCGTGACCATCGGACTGCTCACCCGCTTCATCCGCACGTCGGTGCTCGAGGTCCTCGGCAGCGACTACGTGCGCGCGGCCCGTGCCAAGGGCCTGCCGGCGATGCGCGTCATCCTCGACTACGTGCTCCGGGGCGCCTCGCTGCCGATCCTCACGGTGGTGGGTGTCGCGTTCGGTGCCCTGCTCTCCGGCACGGTGCTCGTCGAGTCGGTGTTCGCCTGGCCGGGGCTGGGCACGTACGCCTACAACTCCGCCGCGAACCTCGACCTGCCCGGCATCATGGGCGTCGGTCTCGTGGTCGGTGTCATCTACCTCCTCATCAACTTCATCGTGGACCTGCTCTACGGCGTGCTCGACCCGAGAGTGAGGATCGCATGAGCCGCATCGCCGCAGCGACCCCCGCCGGACGCTTCCGCTTCCGCTGGCCGCGCGCCTGGCGCACCCCGCTCGGCATCATCGGCACGGTCATCGCCGGTGCGTGGATCATCGTCGCCTTCACCGCGCAGTGGTGGGTGCCCTACCCGCCGAACGCGCAGGTGCTGCCCCGTCTGCAGCCGCCGGGAATCGACACGATCCTCGGTACCGACGGCAACGGCCGCGACATCTTCTCCCGGTTGATGACCGGCGCGACGGTGAGTCTGCCGCTCGCGCTCATGCTCGTGATCGCCGCGCTCATCATCGGCACGCTCGTCGGTGCGGTCGCCGGGTACTTCGGGCGCGCCGTCGACGAGACGCTCATGCGCATCACCGACCTCTTCATGGCGTTCCCGACCGTGATCCTCGCCATGGTGGTCGCGGCCTCGCTCGGCCCCTCGCTGTTCAACGCCGTGATCGCCGCGATCGTGGTGTCGTGGCCGCAGTACGCCCGCGTCACCCGCAGCATCGTGCTCGGTCTCCGCGGGCAGAACTATGTGATCGCGGGCCGCCTGCTCGGTCACTCGCCGCTGCGCACGCTCTTCGTCGACATCCTGCCGAACATCGCCGGCCCGGTCCTCGTGCTCGCGACGCTCGACATCGGCGCGGCGATCCTGCTCCTCTCGGGGCTCTCCTTCCTCGGTCTCGGCGCGCAGCCGCCGACGGCGGAGTGGGGGTCGATGATCTCCGGTGCGATGCAGAACTTCGACGCCTGGTGGCTCGGAGTCTTCCCCGGCCTCGCGATCCTCACCGTGGTGCTCGCGTTCAACTTCCTCGGCGACGCGATGCGCGACGTGCTCGACCCGACCGCCGAGATCACACACGAGAAGCAGGCGGAGCACACCGCCTCCGCGACGGGGGTGCCCGCATGACCGCGCAGAGCACGGCGACGCTGAGCATCCGCGACCTCACGATCGACATCGGCCGTCCGCTGGTGAAGGGCGTGTCCCTGGAGCTCGAACCCGGGCGCATCCACGGCCTCGCGGGGGAGTCGGGCTCTGGCAAGACGCTCACCTCCCTGGCGGTGCTCGGCCTCCTGCCGCGACAGGCGAAGACCGGCGGCTCGATCCTGCTCGCGGGGGAGGAGCTCGTCGGTCGCAACCGCCGGGGGCTCAACCGCGTCCGCGGGAAGCGCATCGCGATGGTCTTCCAGGACCCGTCGGCCTCGCTGCACCCGCAGCTGCCGGTCGGCCGTCAGCTCACCGATCACATGCGCGTGCACCTCGGACTCAAGGGCGCCGCTGCGCGCGAGCGGGCGGTCGAGCTGCTCCAGACCGTGCAGGTGCCGAACCCGGCCGAGGCCCTGAAGCGGTATCCCCATCAGTTCTCCGGCGGACAGCGGCAGCGCATCGCGATCGCGTGCGCCCTCGCGTGCGACCCGGAGGTGCTGCTCGCGGACGAGCCGACGACCGCCCTCGACGTGACGGTGCAGGCCGGCATCCTGAAGCTCCTGCGCGACCTCGCGACCGAGCGGAACCTCGCCGTGCTGCTCGTGACCCACGACCTGGGCGTGATGAGCGCGATCGCGGACACGGTCGCCGTCATGAAGGACGGCCGCATCGTCGAGCTCGCCGATCGGGAGACGCTCTTCCGCGCCCCGCAGCACGAGTACACCCGCATGCTGCTGGCGGCCCTGCCCGGGTCGCGCATCGACGAGAGCCCCGAGGAGGCCGCGGATGAGTGAGGTCAGCGTCCTCGACGCCCGCGACGTGGTGGTGCGGTACCCGGGCACCCCGCCCGTGATCGCGGTGAACGGCGTCTCGCTGAGTGTGGCGGCGGGAGAGACGGTCGCCCTCGTGGGCGAGTCCGGCAGTGGCAAGTCGAGCCTGGCCCGCGCCGTCGTCGGCATCGAGAAGACCGCCGCCGGGACGGTGTCGTTCCGCGGAGCCCCCGTCGCGCCGCTGGGGATCCGTCGTCGCGACACGGCGCTCACGGGCATCCAGATGGTCTTCCAGGACCCGGCGACCTCGCTGAACCCGCGCCGGCGGATCGGCGACCAGATCTCCGACGGCATCGCGACCGCCCGCGCGCGCGGTGCCGCCGGTTCCACCGTGGAGGAGTGGCTGGAGCGGGTCGGACTGCCCGCCGAGGTGCGCACCCGCTTCCCGCATCAGTTCTCCGGGGGCCAGAAGCAGCGCATCGCGATCGCCCGTGCGCTCGCCGCACGGCCCTCGCTGCTCGTCGCCGACGAGCCCATCTCCGCCCTCGACGCGTCCACCCAGACGAGTGTCGCGGGACTCATGCGCGATCTGGTGGCCGAGTCCGGCGCGGGGATGCTCTTCATCTCCCACGACCTCGCCGTCGTGCGCCGCATCGCCGACCGCACGTTCGTGATGTTCGGCGGGAGGGTGCTCGAATCGGGGCCGACCGACGAGCTCTGGGCGGCGCCGCGGCACCCCTACACGCAGGCGCTGCTCGCCGCGATCCCGGAGCCGGACGGGACGGGCCGCATCCCTGATGCCCCCTCCGCCGACGACCGCGCGGTCTGGGCCGAGGTGCCTCCCGTCGCCTACTAGACGGACACGACGACCCGCGCCGACATGCTCCGTCAGGGTCTCTCGTTCGAGATGCGTCGGGCCCGATCGAGGTCTTCGGCCCGGAGGAGCTTCGACGCCTGGAGGATCTCGACGCCGAGAAGATGCCCGTCGGCGTCGAAATCGAGGATGATCTCCCCGGCTCCGTGCGGGTTGCGTATCTCCGGTACCTGCGCGACGGATTCACCCGCGTGGAGCTCGCGCCCGACCGGGAGGTAGGCGGCATCCGCTTCGGGGTCATATCTGAGGTGCATCGACGGCCTCCGTTCGTTCCTCCGCCACCGGTCGTGGTGACGGCGAAGGGCCGGAGCGTGCGCTCCGGCCCTTCGCGTGTCTCGTCCGATCAGAGCGGCGCGACGATGTCCTGCTTCACGTCCCACTCGGTGATCTCGAGGGCGACGTCGACCGACTGCCCCTGGACGGTCGCGGAGCTGGTCGAGGCGAGGTTGACGTAGTCCTCGGTGACCTCGAACACGACCTCGACCGGCGTGCCCGCCTGCTCGACGGTGCCGCTGACGAGGTAGACCTTCTGGCCGAGGCGCTCGCCCGTGCCGGTCACGGTGAAGTCGCCCGTGATGGCCTTCGCCGTCTCGGCCGGGTCCATCGCGGTGACGTCCTTCGCCGTGGTGCTGAGGCCGGCGATGATGGGGTCGCTCGACGACGGGTCGGCGGCCTGCCAGTCGCTCGAGGGCGACTTCACCCAGACGTCGTCGCCGATCGCGACGATCGAGCCCATCGGCGAGAGCGACTCCAGCGCCTTCTCGGACGGGTTGAAGCGCGTGGTGGACTCCATGCCCATCACGACGGTCTTGGCGGCGTAGCCGGCGGTGTCGGTCATGGCCTCGGCGATGCAGGCGCCGAGGGCCGAGCCGTCGACGGTGGCACCGTCGGCGAGTTCGGGGCAGTCGCTGGACGGCGCTTCGGCCTCCTGCGATGCGGCACCGCTCGGCTTCGACTCGGCCGGCTTCTCCGACGCTCCCGCCGAGCATCCGGTGAGCATGACGGCGGCGGCCAGCACGACGCCGACCCCCCACTTGTTGACGCGCATGGCGCCCCCCTCCAGGTCCGTGCCGATGACCGTCACCAGGCACACCCTCCAGCATGCCAAGGCCGCGCGGGAAGTGCGGGAGGCAGCTCCGAGGAAACTCCGCTAGACTGTCGAGGTTGTCTGCCTTCCGGCGTCCATTCGGTCTCCTGGGGCGGGCACGTGCACACACCCTCCTGCTCCCGGGAAAGTCCCGAGAGCCGTTCTAGTCCGAAGGAGGTGGGTAAGTGACGCACCAGTACGAACTCATGGTCATTCTGACCCCCGAGATCGACGAGCGCCAGGTCGCCCCGACGCTCGACAAGTTCCTGAAGGTCATCACCAACGATGGTGGCTCTATCGAGAACGTCGACATCTGGGGCAAGCGCCGTCTCGCCTACGAGATCCAGAAGAAGACCGAGGGCATCTACGCCGTCGTCAACTTCACCGCGACCAGCGCCGCCACGCAGGAGCTCGACCGTCAGCTCAAGCTGAACGAGCAGATCATGCGCACCAAGGTGCTCCGCGCCGAAGAGGCTCAGGCGATGATCGCTTCCGAGGCCAAGCGCTCCGAAGAGAAGGCTGCCCGCAAGGCCGCCAAGGCTGCGAAGGCCTAAGTCTCATGGCCGGCGAAACCGTCATCACCGTGGTGGGCAACCTCACCGCCGACCCCGAGCTGCGCTACACGCAGAACGGGCTGCCGGTGGCGAACTTCACCATCGCATCGACGCCTCGCAACTTCGACCGTGCCGCGAACGAGTGGAAGGACGGCGAAGCGCTGTTCCTCCGCGCCTCGGTGTGGCGTGAGTTCGCCGAGCACGTGGCGGGCTCGCTCACCAAGGGCATGCGCGTGATCGCGCAGGGTCGTCTGCGCCAGCGTTCCTACCAGGACCGTGAGGGCAACCAGCGCACCGCGATCGAGCTGGAGGTCGACGAGATCGGCCCCTCGCTGCGGTACGCGACCGCGCAGGTCACCCGTGCGGCCTCGGGCGGTGGCGGCGGGGGACAGTCCCGTCCCGCGCAGCAGCAGCAGGTGTCGGAGGAGCCGTGGTCCACGCCCGGCTCGTCGACCAGCGCCGATGCCTGGAGCACTCCGGGCAGCTTCGGCGACGACACCCCCTTCTGAAAACACTTCTTCACGGGTGGGTCCCTGAGCTTGTCGAAGGGCCGCACCCCGCTCATCACTAAGGAAAAGCAATGGCTGGAAAGTCGAGCGGCGACCGCCGCAAGCCGCGGAAGGGCGCGAAGAACGCCGCTCCCGCGAAGTCCATCCGGGTCGGCGTCATCGATTACAAGGATGTCGCCACCCTCCGCAAGTTCGTCTCGGAGCGCGGCAAGATCCGCGCCCGTCGCATCACCGGTGTGTCGGTGCAGGAGCAGCGTCTGATCGCCACCGCGATCAAGAACGCGCGCGAGATGGCGCTCCTGCCCTACGCTGGCGCCGGCCGGTAAGGGGTACTGAGATGGCAAAGCTGATTCTCACGAACGAGGTCGCCGGGCTGGGTAGCGCCGGTGACGTGGTCGAGGTCAAGAACGGGTACGCCCGCAACTACCTCATCCCCCAGGGCTTCGCTACGGCGTGGACCCGTGGTGGCGAAAAGCAGGTCGCGTCGATCCAGGCCGCGCGTCAGGCACGCGCGATCCACGACCGCGACGAGGCTGTGGCCCTGAAGAACACCCTCGAGGGCACCAAGGTGCGTCTCGCGGTGAAGGCCGGCAAGGAAGGCCGTCTGTTCGGCTCGGTGAAGACCGCCGACGTCGCCGAGGCCGTCACGGCTGCGGGCCTCGGCTCGATCGACAAGCGCAAGGTGCACATCCCCTCGCCCATCAAGGCGACCGGTGAGCACGAGGCGACCGTGCGTCTGCACGAGGACGTCACTGCCGTCATCACGCTGCAGGTCGTCGCCGCCAAGTAAGGCACCCGACGGGCGCGCGCCTGTCGAACGGAACGCCCCCTGTCCTCCGGGACAGGGGGCGTTCGCGCATCCGGACGCGGGTCAGGCGAGGGCGTCGCTCTTCGACACGGATGCCGGCTCGGTGAGCCGGCTCCTCCGCCGCCGGTGCGCGATGAGCGCCCCCACGAGTGCGGCGATACCCAGGGTGAACACCGCCCCGCCGACGAGGAGCGGGACGTTCAGCGGCGCGGCGTCATCGGCCGCGGCGGTGAGGGTGCATCCCGGAGCCTCCGCGTCGAACACCGAACCGGCCGCGATGCAGTCGTTGAGCCCGGTGACCTGCTGCCCGTAGGCCTGTCCGGGGCGGACCGACGTCGTGCCGTCTGCGGAGACCTCGCAGGGGTTGTCCTCCGCGCACGCCTCGCCGCCGTCGTTGTGCGAGCTGTTGATGCCGACCACCGTCTTCCCGTCGCCCGCGACGAGTGCGGCACCGGAGGTCCCCGGGTACGTCTCGCACGTCTTCTCCTTCGCCATCCGCAGGGACTGGTGGAGGACGTATCCCTGCTCGCGGAGGGTGGGGACGACGGCCTCGATAGTGCACGTCAGCTGCTCGGTGGCCATCAGGCGGACGCTGTCGCCGACCCGGGGCGATGCCGCGGCGAGACGGAGGACGGTCGCGCCTCGCGCTTCGAGTTCGGTGAAGGAGGCATCCAGGCGGTACACGGCGACATCGGTGCCCGTCATCGTGCCGAAGAGGAGACGGTCGAGGAGCGCGGTCGTCAGTCCGTACCCCTGCGCGTCCGCGAAGGACACCTCACCGTCCGCCGGACGGTTCTGGAGGAACTCGCCGCGCCGCGGGATATCCCGAGTCTGTTCCACGGCCGGAATGCAGTGACCGTTCGTCAGCAGGAGTGCCGGGTCGTCACGGCGGGAGTTCGCAGCCATCACGAGCGACGACTCGCATTCGCCCAGCGCCGGGTAGCCTCCCAGTCCGAGGTCGACCTCGTCGTCCGGGATGGTGGCGTGGTCCCGCATGATCGTGCGGATCCAGTCCGCGTGCCGGGTGACGTCCGTGTAGAGCCCTGCCGCCTTGTCGTTGTCCTGCTCCGGTCCGCTGAGCACGCCGGCCAGCGCCCACCCCGCCCCTTCACGGACCAGGAGGGGGCCGCCGGAGTCGGCATTGCCGGCCTTCGCCACGCCGCCGCCCACGCAGAGCTCCCCGTCGGAGGCGTTCGGGCACGTCTTCGGATCGAGGACGTCGACGTCGGCCTCCTGCAGCATCGTCGGGTAGACCGCGGGCGATGTCGTCGCCGTGTTCCCCCAGCCGAGGATCCGTCCGGTCGTCCCCACCGCAGGGGAGGCTCCGGCGACGGGGATGGGCGTCTGGTCCACGGCCTCGTCGAACCGCAGGAGCATGAGGTCCTTGCCGAAGAAGCCCTCCCGGGACTCCGGGAGCTGGAAGAACCGGCTCACCGTCGCCACCTCTCCGCCTTGGGTGACGTCGGCGGAGCCGAACTGCACCGTCCAGCCGATCGGCGAGCCGACCTGGGCGAAGTTGTTCTTGCGGCAGTGAGCGGCGGTGAGCCCCCAGTGCGGGTCGATCAGGGTGACGCCGCAGCCGTTGCCTCCCGGGCCGGGCGGCGTCGGGAAGCCCGGTTTGTAGGCGCCCATGAAGGGGTGACTCTCCGTCGCCTCGCTGCCGTCGCTGATCGCGAGCGCCGGCGCGGCGCCGGCGAGGACGAGGAGAGCGGCGAGGACGGCGGCGACGAGGTATCTGATGCGTGTCATCCGAAGGACGGTACGGACACAACTGTTGCGGCAGCGTCGGCGGATTCGCATACGCTCTCGCAACATCCGGCGGGATGGACTGGGGTCATGACCGCACCCACGACATCGCGCGCGCCCTGGGGCGATGCCGCGAAGGGGCTGCTGATCGTCCTCGTGGTGTTCTGGCACGTCGTGCTGAAGACCTACCTGCAGGTCGACTGGCGGCTCGGCATCCCCCTCCCTGGAGCCTGGGGTCTCGCGAGCGACCTCATCTGGCCGTTCCTCATGCCGTTGTTCCTGTTCCTGTCCGGGTACTTCGCCTCCGCGGCGCTGGCCCGACCGTGGGCCGTCGTGTTCCGTCCCCGCGTCGTCCGCTTCCTCTACCTGTATCTGCTGTGGAGCCTCATCCACGCCGCCGCGATGTGGGCATTCCCGGACTTCCCGACGTTCGTGCCGCGGAGCGTCTCCGCGTTCGTGGAGGGGGTGACGATCAGCCCGCCGAACACCTGGTACCTCTACGCGCTCGCGCTGTACTTCGTCGTCGCGAAGGGCCTGCACCGACTGCCGCGCGGCGTCCTGCTGGTGGGTGCCGGCATGCTCTCGGTGGCGGTGGCCGCCGGACTGGTCGACGTGGTGAGCAACCGCGGATCGCTCCTCTACAACCTCTTCTTCTTCCTCGGAGGCGCGTACCTCGCGCCGCGCATCCGTCGCTTCACCGCTCGACCGCGACCCGCACTCGCCGGGGCCCTGATCCTCGGGTACCTCGCCGCCTACGCCGTCATGCGCGTGACGGGCACGGAGACCGTTCCCGGGGTGTGGCCGGCGGTGTCCGTCCTCGGGGTGGCGATGGGACTCGCGGTCGCCCCGATCCTCGCGGGCCTCCCTCTGGTCGGGCGAGGCCTGCCGGCGCTCGGCGTCCGCACCCTGCCGATCTACCTCCTGCACATGCCGCTGCTCGCGCTC
>NZ_SSDN01000051.1:0-453 GCF_004794355.1 Microbacterium sp. K36
CCAGAGGCGGGCGGCGGTGCTGGCGGTCTCCCTGGAGATGGCGTTGGCGGTGATGAGTCGGCGGTTGGCTTCGGCGAGGGCGGCCTTCATACCGCGGATGGCGGTGTCCCAGTCGTGGTGGGCGCGGTCGTATGCCGTCTGCGCCTCACCGGACCATGAGGTTCGAAGTCGAGCGGCCTCCGCGTCGAGGGTGTCGAGCTGCTCCTGGAACTGCCGGACGGTGAGGGCGAGACGCGCGACCGTGTCGCTGACGGCGTCGTGACGGACGGCGACTCTCATCGTTCCTCCGACAGCTCTTGGCTGAGGTCGAGCTCGCGGAGGACGTATGGCTGAGCGACGGCGTCGGTGAGGTAGTACGTCAAGAAGATGACCGCGGCTTCGTCAGCGGTGAACACCTCGTTCGAGAACACGCGCACCGCACGGGTCTGACTGATCGGGATCAGCGTCGTCGTC
>NZ_SSDN01000052.1:0-292 GCF_004794355.1 Microbacterium sp. K36
GCGACGACCTGGGTGCCGCTCGCGGTGCCGTCCTCGCCCGAGGTGCTCGACCCGGTCGCGGGCGCGGCCGATGCCGGGCTGGTGCCGCTGGTGGTGCCGGTGGCCTCGCTGTCGCCGAGGAGCGAGATGGCGTTGCCGCCGACGGTGACAGGCGCCGTCACGGGTGCCACGGCCTGCGTGCCCCCGAGGATGCTGTCCTCACCGCCGGTGGTGCTCCCCCCGGCCGCGGGTGCGGTCGGGGCCGTCACGGCCTACATCGCGGAGGGCAGCAGGGACCGCAACTACCTCACCC
>NZ_SSDN01000053.1:0-1791 GCF_004794355.1 Microbacterium sp. K36
GACAGGCTCAGGGACCCAGCTTCGACAGGCTCAGGGACCCAGCTTCGACAGGCTCAGGGCCCCGGAACGAAAGAGAGCACATGAGCAACGCAGACCTGATCCGCGAGCACTACGCCGCCAACGACCGCGGCGACCTGGACGGCATGCTTGCGCCCTTCGCGGCCGACATCGAGTGGACGGAGGCCGCCGGGTTCCCCTACGCCGGGACCTACATCGGCCCGGACGCGGTCGCCGAGAACGTCTTCGGCCGCATCCAGGAGGAGTGGGACGACTACACCGTCGCGATCGACGAGGTCGTCGACGGCGGCGACGTCGTGGTCGGCTTCGGCACCTACTCCGGCACCTACAAGCGCACCGGGCGGTTCTTCGCCGCCCGGGTGGCCCACGTCTGGCGCGTGGCGGGCGGCGAGATCGTCGCCTTCGAGCAGTTCACCGACACGGAGCTCGTGAACCGCGCCCTGCGCGCGCCGTCGACGAGCACCGACACCCAGCCTTCGAGCTGACAGCACGACCCGAACAGGAGAGGCAGAAGCACATGAACAGACGAGCATCCGGCACCGCGGCGGTCATCGCCGTGGCCGCCCTCGCTCTCGCCGGCTGCGCCGGTGGCGACGGAGCCGGGGGCGACGGCGCCCCCATCGTCGTCGGCTCCGTGAACACGATCAGCGGCCCGGCGACGTTCCCGGAAGCGTCGCAGGCGGCCGCCGCCGTCTTCGACGCGTTCAACGAGGAAGGCGGCCTGGACGGCCGCACCATCGAGTACAAGATGCTCGACGACAAGGGCGACCCCGCCACGGCCACCGCCTCGGCACGGGAGATCGTGGGCAGCGACGAAGCCGTCGCGCTCGTGGGCTCCGCGAGCCTCATCGAGTGCGAGATCAATGCGAAGTACTACGAGCAGGAGGGCATCCTCTCGGTGCCCGGCATCGGCGTCGACACGGGCTGCTTCGACAGCGAGAACATCTCGCCGGCGAACGTCGGCCCGTTCAACGACATGACCCTCACGCTGCAGTACGGCTCCGAGGTGCTCGGACTCGACGACATCTGCATCCTGCTGGAGATCGCCGGCTCCACCCGCCCGACATACCAGGCCGCGATCGACAAGTGGACCGAGATCACCGGCAAGGAGCCGAAGTACGTCGACGACACCGTGCCGTACGGCGCCTCCGACTACACGCCCTACATCGTCAAGGCGCGGGACCAGGGCTGCAAGGCCCTCGCGATCAACCCGGTCGAGCCCGACGCGATCGGACAGGTCAAGGCCGCGAACGCGCAGGGCTGGGACGACGTGACCTGGCTCTACCTCACGAGCGTCTACAGCGAGAACTTCGCCGATGCGATCGACGACGCGGGCGCCGGCATCTACGTCCCCGCGGAGTTCTATCCCTTCACGGACGACAGCGACATCAACGCCGACTGGCGGACGCTGATGGAGGAGAACGACATCCCCCTCACCTCGTTCAGCCAGGGCGGCTACCTCGCGGCGACGTACTTCATCGAGGTGCTGAAGAGCATCGACGGCGACATCACCCGGGAGAGCGTCTCCGAGGCGCTGAAGGGCATGGACCCGATCGAGAACCCGATGGTGGGCACCCCCTACGCCTTCGGCACGCAGAACACCGCGGGCTGGCCGATCATCCTGAAGTCGGGCACGAACGCCTGGGAGAAGGTCGCCGACGACTGGCTCCGGATCGGCGAATAGTCCGCGCTTCGACAGGCTCAGCGACCCACCCGGGTTTCCCGCACTTCGACAGGCTCAGCGACCCCCGCCGGGTCCCTGAGCCTGTCGAA